>NZ_CAIP01000411.1 GCF_000297435.1 Microcystis sp. T1-4
GGTGGGGAGGTGGGGAGGTGGGGAGGTGGGGAATTATGAATTATAAATTATGAATTATGAATTGGGGAAGTGAGGAGATGGGAGAATAAAGCGGCCCATTGCCTATTGCCTATTGCCCATTGCCCATTGCCTCCTGAATCCTAACACCTAACACCTGATCTTGTTGGCTCTGTGAAAGTCTGGGACTACAATAGAGAAAAGTGACAATTTTTGCCAGAGTGATTACCGAGGACTAATAAAGAATGACGGCTATCCTAGGGAAACCTGCCACGCTTAACACTCCGATTCTGCACCGTCTTGCCAATGGTTTAACGATTATTGCCGAAAGTCAACCGGTAGAAGCGGTTAATCTCAATGTCTGGCTGCAGGTCGGCTCGGCCTTAGAATCGGATCAGATCAATGGCATGGCTCATTTTCTCGAACACATGGTTTTTAAGGGAACCCCTAACTTAGACAGTGGCGAATTTGAACGGGCGATCGAATCGAGGGGAGCGGTGACTAATGCCGCTACTAGCCAAGAATACACCCATTATTACATTACCACTGCCCCGCAGGACTTCGCCCATCTGGCCCCGCTGCAGCTAGAAGTGGTTTTAGAAGCTTTAATCCCCGATGAAGCTTTTGAACGGGAAAGACAGGTTATTTTAGAAGAAATTCGTCGTTCTCAGGATAATCCCCGTCGTCGCACTTTTTATCGCACCATGGAGACTTGTTTTCAAGTTTTACCCTATCGTCGTCCGGTGTTGGGTCCGACGGCAGTGATTGAAAATCTTACTCCTCAACAAATGCGCGATTTTCATCGGACTTGGTATCGTCCCGAATGGATGACGGTGGCGGTGGTGGGTAATTTACCTGTAGATGATTTAATGGCTATTGTGAGCGATTCTCTAGATAATTTAGGCAGTAAGGGAAATTCTGGGCTTATTTCCCATCCTATCGCCAATCTACAGCCCGAAGCTCCCTTTAACGAGATTATCCGTCAAGAATACGAGGATGAAAATTTGCAGCAGGCCCGCTTAATCCTATTTTGGAAAGTGCCGGGGTTGAGAGACTTAGAAAAAACCTATCCTCTCGATGTTTTAGCGGCTATTCTTGGTCAGGGCAAGGTATCGCGATTATTTCAATCTCTGCGCCAAGAAAAGGCCTTAGTTTCCCAAATAACTGCCAGTAATATGTCCCAAGCAGTGCAAGGGGTGTTTTCCGTGTCGGCTCAATTAGCCTCGGAAAATATCGAGCAAGTGGAGAGGGAGGTTTTAGCACAGATTGGACGAATTCAACAGGAAGCTGTGACAGTTTCTGAACTGGAACGAGTTAAAACCCAAGTGGCCAATCGGTTTATTTTTAGCAATGAAAGACCGAGCGATCGGGCTAACCTTTACGGTTATTATCATACTCAGATCGGTGATTTACAACCGGCTTTTTGTTATCCCCAACACATTGAAGCCCTCACTTTAGAGGATATTCAAAATGCCTGTCAAGAGTATTTAAATCCTAACGCTTACGGTGTGGTGGTGGTAAGACCAATTCAGTAAACAGGGAACAGTAATCAGTAATCAGTGAACAGTAATCAGTGAACAGTAATCAGGGATAAAGATGAAGATAAATAAATAAATCAATAACTAATTAACTTAAAACTTACAACTGATAAACTTACATCTGATAACTAAATAACTAAATAACTAATTAACTTAAAACTGATAACTGATAACTGATAACTGATAACTGATAACTGATAACTGATAACTGATAACTGATAACTGATAACTGATAACTGATAACTGATAACCTATGTGGACTCAAATTGCTCGACATATTGCCCAAACCACGGAAAAACCCTTTGAAATTGAGAAAAGTCGTCCCGTTAGTGGTGGCTGTATCAATCAGGGTTATGCCGTTAGTGGCAATGGTTTAATTTATTTCGTTAAGATTAACCAAGCGAACCAAGAGGCCATGTTTGCAGCCGAAGCTTTAGGATTAAAGCAAATTCACGCTACCAAGACTATCAGGGTTCCAGAGCCAATTTGTTGGGGAATTGCCGAGAAATCTAGTTATTTAGTGCTAGAGTGGCTAGAATTCGGCGGTGGCAATAGCCAAAGCTGGGAAAAAATGGGGCAAAATTTAGCCAGTTTACATCAAGTTTCCCTATCCGATCGCTTTGGTTGGCAGTGTAATAATACCATTGGTTCTACTCCCCAGATTAATACCGTTAGTAACAATTGGGCGGATTTTTTCGCTCATCAGCGCATTGGCTATCAATTAAGACTTGCGAAGGATCGCGGCGGCAATTTTCCCGACGAGGAGCAAGTTATTCCCGCTATTAGCGAGATTTTGAGTCAGCATCAACCCCATCCCTCCCTCGTCCATGGTGATTTGTGGTCGGGAAATGCGGCCATTACCGTCGATGGGGAACCAGTAATTTTAGACCCGGCCACCTATTGGGGAGACCGGGAGGTAGATTTAGCCATGACGGAACTTTTTGGCGGTTTTCCGGCGGCTTTTTATCGGGGTTATAACG
This sequence comes from Microcystis sp. T1-4, assembly GCF_000297435.1. Lineage (GTDB taxonomy): Bacteria > Cyanobacteriota > Cyanobacteriia > Cyanobacteriales > Microcystaceae > Microcystis. The sequence continues at coordinate 2,516 of NZ_CAIP01000411.1, forward strand.
ATGTTTTCCCCCTTGATGCCGGTTATCAACAGCGCAAAACTCTTTACAATCTCTACCACATTCTCAATCACTTTAATTTATTTGGTGGTGGTTACGCCTCCCAGGCCAATCGGATGTTACAGGAAATTCTTTAAGGGTTTTACTTGTGAATATTTACCGAGGATAAATTATGTCTATTCGAGAAACTACTGTGATTAAAACTCCAGAGACAAAAGTATGGACTGATGCAGAATTTATGGCGTTACCTGACGATGGTAATCGTTACGAATTGGTCAAGGGAGAGTTAATTAATATGGGCAATTCTGGAGCTTTACACGGTTATATTGCCATTCTTTTAAGTGCTGCTTTATTCGGTTTAGTAACATCTCGAAAACTAGGTTTATTATTGGACTCCAGCACTGCTTTTACCATGAAAAATGGCAATAAACGTTCTCCTGATATAGCCTTTTTTGCCAAGGAACGTCTGCAAGGATTGGAAGAATTGCCGACGGGTTTTTTAGAAGGTGGGCCAGATTTAGTGGTAGAAATTCTCTCTCCAGGGAATACAGTGGCAGAAATCGAGGACAAAATTGCCGAGTATTTTGCCAATGGTACTCGTTTGCTCTGGGTTATCAGTCCAGGTCAACACTATGTTTTAGTTTATCGTTCCGGGTACGAACCGCAGGGATTATTAACATCAGGAGATTTTTTGGAGGGGGAAGAGGTGGTTCCGGGGTTCACTTTTCCCGTGGCTGATTTGTTTCAAAAACTATCTTTTTGACTCTTTCTTCTCAACAAATCGGCTAATAAATCGGCACTGTCACTAATGGCTAGATGAGAAGCTTGTTGAGCCATGGCGGCCAATTTTTCGGGATTAGACCATAAATCGAGGACTAATTCGCTTAAAAACTGAGCAGTTAACTCATTTTGACGGTAAAGATAAGCGGCTTGAGCTTCGGCGAAAACTTGGGCATTATAGAACTGATGGTCTTCGGCAGCAAAAGGATAGGGAATTAAAATCGAAGGCGTACAAGTGATCGCTAATTCTGTTAAAGTGCCGGCACCGGAGCGACTGATAGCTAGATTAGCTCTTTGCCATAGTCCCGCCATGTTGTTGTAAAAAGGCCGGGAAAAATAGTTAGAATGGCGCAAACTATCCGCTTCGGGGTCGTTTTCTCCCGTGAGATGCACGATATAAATGCCTTTTTCTAACCATTGGGGAGCGCTTTGTCGGACAAGTTGATTAAGAGCCACGGCCCCTTGAGAACCACCGGCAACGACAATTAAAAAAGCACCCTCTGGAATCGGTAAATCTAGGGACTGGGGAATGAGAAACTGCTTGCGTACTGGTGTACTAACCCAAGTGCTGCGAGTGCCGGGTAAATAGCTGGCGGTTCCCTGAAAACCGAGGGCAACCGTATCGCACCAGCGACCGAGAACTTTCGTGACTTTGCCCGGTATGTAGTTAGATTCGTGTAGGATGACGGGAATATTGGCTAAACGAGCCGCTAAAATGGTCGGGCCTGCGATATAACCCCCGGTGGTAAAAACTGCCGCTATCTGACGTTTTTTGATTAAACTACGCACTTGCCAAATGGCCCACAGTTGACCGAACAGAATCTTGAGAGTTTTTAACCCCAAACGGGTTTGAAATCCCTCAATGGGGATGGTGTGCAGGGGATAGGTTTTTGGAACTAAGGACTGTTCGAGACGGTCTGGAACTCCTAACCATTCAATCTCGTAATCCGGCAAGCGCTCGGCCAGGGCCAAAGCGGGAAATAAATGACCACCAGTACCACTAGCGGCAATCAAGAGACGGGTTGGAGTGCGTGCCATAATTCGAGAGAGGGGAAATTCAGCCCTAGAATGAAATAATCTACCATAGTTATTGATCGATCCTTACACAAACTATCACTAATGCGTAACTTGAACACGATCCCCGATAAATTTTTTCGTCAATCTCTTAATTTTTCCCTGTCGTTGCTGTTAGGTTTGGGGTTAACTTTCACCCTTGCCACCGGTCTGCGGGCCGAAAAGCCAGAAACTGCTCCGGCTAATTTAAAAACCCTTATCTCCAAAATCGAAACGGCGGCTAATGAGCGAAATCTCAAGCAATTAATGGAGTTTTATAGTCCGAAATTTACTAACTCCGATGGCTTGACCTACGAAAAAACTAAAAAGGCTTTAACTCATTTTTGGGAACGTTATAACAATCTACAATATACCACGACGCTCGAATCTTGGAGTCGTTCCGGGGACAAGTTAACGGCCAATACAATTACTAAAATTACTGGGACGGGAAAGGTGCAGGGACGAGTGGTGAGAATGAATGCTACTATTCGTTCTCGTCAACAATTTCAAGGTAATAAACTGGTTTATCAGGAGATTTTAAGCGAGAGAGTTGAGTTAAGCACCGGCAAAAATCCCCCCAGTATTCAAGTGAGAATTCCGGAAAGGGTGAAAGTGGGTGAAGAATTTGATTTTGATGTGATTGTCCGCGAACCTTTGGGGGATGATTTATTGGCCGGAGCGGCGATCGATGAGAAAGTGGATATTGAGCGCTATATTAATACAAAGCCTCTAGAATTGGAATTATTACAGTCCGGCGGTTTATTTAAGCGGGTAACGGCCCCAGCAACACCGGAAAATCGCTGGTTATCGGCGATTTTAATTCAAGGAGATGGGATTGTTGTCGTTAGTCAACGGGTGAAGGTAGAAAAATAATTTTTATCTGGGGTTTGCTGAAAAATCTTTTTGGTGGGGTGTGGGGTGTTATTACTGTTGCCTCTCGCCTCATTTCAACAAAATTTAGATGCGCGGGCAGCCTACCCTAATTAAGCCTAGAGGCGAGAAACATCGCTCGTCCATACTTTAAATTTTGTTAGATTTACTTGACCAAAAGAAGTTGTTAGGGCAGCATCGACGGCATCTAAGCCACGAGTCATTAAAATTCGCCCGATTCTGGGGGTGTTATGACGAGCATCGAAAGTGTACCATTGATGGTCTAAATAAACTTCAAACCAAGCACTAAAATCCATCGGTAGGGGTTGGGGAGAAATACCGATATCTCCGAGATAGCCGGAGGCATAACGGGCGGGAATATTGAGGCAACGGCAAAAAGTCAAAGCTAGATGGTTAAAATCGCGACAAACCCCCTTTCTTTCCCGATAGACATCATAGGCGGTTTTTGTCACCTGCGCGTATTCATAACCAAAACTAATGTGACTATGAACCCAATCACAAACCGCTTGTACCCTTGCCCAACCGGGGGGAGTTTGTCCGAAAAGTTCCCAGGCAATTTCCGCAAGCAAATCCACTTCACAATAACGGCTACTCATTAGGTAGGGAAAAACTTGGGTTGGTAACTCTGCTAAGGGAATTTCTTGGGCATTCCAATTAACGATGTCGGGTTTCCATTCATTCTCGATAACTGCTTCATTGTGAAGGCGAATCTGTCCGGCGGGTAAAATTAGACGACTGGTTCGATTGCCGAAACTATCTAAAAATTCTTCTATTTTTGTTGCTGGTTCCACCTGCAATTTTTCCGATTGTCTAACTTGATTTAAAATTGAGGGGTGTAGATAAAGTTTTAACAACATAACCACGGGGAAGGGGGCATCAAAGCCAAATTCATAACCAACACGGATTAACATTAGGACTCCTATCTAAATGAAATTTTGTCAGGATTGGTAGAGATGAAACGCCAATAATCGCCAGACTGAAAAAAGTTAGGCCCGACTACTTAGTTAAAAGTTTGAGGAGAAAGTAATAGCCAAGCTGAAAACCGATAAGCTTAATACAGAGTTAATTTTATTGTAAACTGCTTCAACTAAAAGCTTTGTAACTTTGAACACAAGCCATCGGCAGGATTAGCTCTATCGAAAAGAGTCCGGGGTGGATTGTTCCTCTAATGGACGGATTTCAATGGGGATGTAGGCCAGTTTAGCAAAAATCTTTTGTTGATAACTGACAGGCCACCATTCGTAAAGAAAGATTTCTAAAGGTCGCCAGAGGGCCACCCAACCACTAATTAATAATCCTTCTTCTAAGAAGTGAATAAATGTATCACTGCCAAAACGACTAATTAATTCGCTGAGACTCAAACAAACAAAAAGAAAGGAGAGACCAATTAGCAAAGATATGCGTCCCTGTCGCCAAATTGTCCGTAATTTTCTTTGTTCTACCTGTTGGCGATAGTCAAAATAATTATGTAAAGCTGATGGTAACAGATGTCGGGCGGTATTCTGTTCGTTACTGGGAAGATAAAAGACTAATTTAAGGGGGGTATTGAGGGGGAATTCATCAACAGAGTTAATAATATAATTTTCGGCGTTATCGTCTAAATCTCTATCTAAGAATGGCGAAGGATCGAGAGAATTAAAGACTTGCTGTAACTGATTAAGTTTAATTTCAATTAAGTAAGTTCCTTCCTCCTGTCGATAATAGGATTGTAATTTATTTAGCAGTCTAGACATTAGTTATTAAGGTTAAGCACATGGGTTGAACTGATACAACTGAAATCTACCAATAGAAGTTAATTCATCTTGCCCATGCAGGCTGAGGATTTTACTATCTATGAGAATATTTTAGCTGTATCAGTCCCAGATCATTAATTTAATTTAGCGACCAAAACCAGCGTACCAAAAATAAGTGATCATGGGGATTACTGTAGCTAAAACCAGTAAAACTATCACCCAAATCGTGGCATTTTTATCGTCAGTTTCTTCTGCGGTAGTAAAGGTACTTTCGATATTAATTGTCGCTACTTCCGGCGGTCCGGGATCCGCTTCTCCAGAAAGTACCGCCGTTAGACGACGACTAGCATCGAGTAAAGCTTGATTATATTTTCCCCCATCTTTGAGGGGAACTGCCATAGTTTCCGAGAGGATACTATCAGCAATAGCATCGGTTAATAGGGGTTTTGCCTCCTCCCCAACTCGAATAGCAGTTTTATTGGTTAAAGTATCAAGGACGATGATAGTTTGATTAGTCCGATCTTCAGGATTAGGATACCATTCTCTCAGGATATCATCGGCTAAATTGTCAATTTTTTGACCGTAATCCAAGCGCCGGACTACTACCATTCTCACTTCCTGGCCGGTTTTTTCGGCGAGATTTTTCAGGTCTTTATTTAATTTTCCCTCGTTAGCGGCACTAATGGCCGCAACGGGATCGACTACATAAGTGGGCGCTCCGGGGCTTAAAATAGGGAGGTCATAGACTCCCATGGCAGCAGCCGGTGACAGGGAAACACCCAAGGCTATACAGCAGGAGAGAAGGAGAGAAGCTAATAATTTGAGCATATTGATTCGGTAAAATTCCTATAGAACATGATAGGGGAAAAGTTTACTGTTTTTTGATTAGGAAGACAGGAGACAGCAGATGGGAAGCTTTTTTTAGTGAAACTGATAACTGATAACTGATAACTGATAACTGATAACTGATAACTGATTACTGATAACTGATTATGAGTGATTTTGAGGAACTAGAGCCTAAAAAACGGGAAAAAGCCCTAGAAATGCAGGCACATCGCGATAATTTGCTCTCACGGGTGACAAGATTACTAATTTCTCAAGATATCCACTTGGCGATCGATCATACCCTGGAACTGCTCTGTCAATTTACCCAGAGCGCTCACTGTTACATTATTCAATATTCCAGCTGTCGTCAGCAGTGGAGTATGGTTTATGAATACTGTCACCCCGACTATCCGCAGGTTATCCCGATTCGGGAACAATCACAAAATCTCTCGACGGAAAGCTTTCCTTGGTTTTCCAAACAATTATTAAACGGTATTCCAGTTAAACTGAACTCTTTAGACGATTTACCCCCCACTGCTATCCCTGAAAGAACTATTCTCGCTCATAGTCCTACTCCCTGCCTCTTAATCGTTCCCATGTGGGATAGTTCCGGGGTAACGGTGGGTTATCTGGGATTGGATGCCAGTGCAGAAAAGCAATGGACGAAGGAAGATGTCACCTTTGTGCGGTTGGTGGGAGAATTAATTGCGATTGCACAAAGTAGATATGAAGCGGAAAAAGAATTAAAAGAGGCTAAAGAAGCGGCGGTTAAAGCAAATAAAGCTAAAAGTGAGTTTCTAGCTAACATGAGCCACGAATTACGCACTCCTCTTAATGCTATCTTGGGTTTTACTCGCTTAATATCCCGGGATAGCAGCCTCAGCAGTGAATATCGCCAATATTTGGAAATTGTCAATCGTAGCGGGGAACATTTATTAGAGTTAATCAACGATATTCTAGAAATGTCGAAGATAGAAGCGGGAAGAACGGTTTTTAATCCCAGTAATTTCGATTTATACGCTCTTTTAGATAATATTGCCGAAATGCTACGTCCACAAGCGCAGGCAAAAGCTTTGAGCTTAATTTTTGAGCGCAGCTCCGCTCTTCCTCAATATATATGTACTGATGAAAGTAAATTGCGACAGGTGTTCATCAATCTCTTGGGTAACGGATTAAAGTTTACCGAGTCGGGAGGGGTGACTCTCCGGGTAAAAGTAGGGGATAAAACAGGAGATTATCAGCGATTGCTCTGGGAAATTGAAGATACAGGGGCAGGAATCGCCCCAGAGGAGATTTATAAGCTATTTCAACCCTTTAATCAAACGGAAACGGGACGAAAATCTCAACAGGGGACAGGATTGGGTTTACCTATCAGTAAAAAATTTGTTGAGTTGATGGGGGGTGCGATCGGAGTTAGTAGTATTCTGGGTCAAGGAAGTGTTTTTAGTTTTGATATTCAGGTGGGTTTGGTGGGGGAAAATGAGATTAAAACCGAAACCCATAGGGCAAAAGTTATCGCTTTAGCGGAAAATCAGCCTAAATATCGCATATTAGTCGTCGATGATCGACCAGAAAGCCGTTTACTGTTGCTGAAACTCCTGACTAGCCTAGGATTGTCCGTGCAAGAGGCCGCTAATGGTCAAGAAGCGATCGCAATTTGGCAAGCATGGCAACCTCATCTTATCTGGATGGATATGAGAATGCCAGTGAAAGACGGTTACGAAGCAACTAGGGAAATTCGGCAGTTAGAGGCTGATAATCGCGGAAAAACGGTGATAATTGCCCTAACTGCCAGTGCTTTTGAAGAGGATCGCGCCTTGGTTATTGCCGCCGGTTGTGATGATTTCGTGCGTAAACCTTTCCGAGAGGAAGTTATCTGGCAAAAAATGAGCGAATATCTAGGATTAAAATATATTTATGCCGATAATGAGCCAAATCAGCCCAATTATTCGCCAGTTTTCCTCGATTCCCTGCAATCCCTATTAAAATTAATCAGTCCCGCTTGGATTGGACAATTGCAACAAGCGGCGCGAGAATGTGATGATGAAAAAATTATCGCCCTAACCGCAGAAATTCCCCCCGATTATGCTACCCTTGCCCAAGGTTTACAACAGTTAGCCGGAGAATTTTCCTTTGATGCGATCGAAACCATAATTAGAGATTTAAACATATCTTAAGAGAGTATTTTATCTAGCTCTCAAAAACGTGATATTCTAAAGGCATAAATCCCTAAATATGGCAATTTTAAAGGATGAAACTGTTAAAAATGCTCATCGGTACTTGGTTAATACTACCGATTTTTTCCGTTCATGCTCAAGTCCCCTCGCTTCCCCCAATCAAGCAAAATTCCCCCAATCTTGGTGATCTACCGAATGATCCCACCCAGCAGAAAAATTGGGTTTGTAACCAAGGGGATCGACGCATTGCCGTGGCTGCCAAAGAAGTGCAAGGTTGGCAAGAATTAATTGAAAAACAAGGTTGGCAATGTGGTGAAGGAAATGCCGATATACCCGCTCAAACTCTCGGCTTTTCCTGTGAACCAGAACAAACCCTCGGCCTCTTGACAGTTTACTGGTTAAATGGTAGTAATGGTCAACAACAATTAAGCCAATGGCGAGATCAATTAGCAGCACAACAGGGGATGGTTTGTACCATTAATAACGTGCAGTTATTCGATACTCAAGAAAATATACCCAACCCATCAAAACCATGATTAAATTAGCAATTTTGCCTCAATCTATTCTCCTGGGTATCAGTTTACTATTAAATAATTCTCTGCCCTTACTTGCCCAATCTACACCCCTGAGCGTGGATAATTTAAGGAATACCGTCTATAACATTCCCAATCGGGGTTCCGTAATTGTCAGCGATGGTATTTTTCAATCCAATGAGGGACAAATTTTAGGAGTGCAAGTCAGTCGAGAAGCTTTGATGGGGGACTATAATAATGATCAAAGGACTGATGGTATTGTCGTCTTAAGAGTGATTACTAGAGATCAACAGCAATTACATTATTTAGCCCTAGTGATCGATAATAACGGTAGTGCCACTAACACCGATACTGTCCTGTTAGCCGATCGAGTAATTGTCGATAATCTGAGCGCTAAAGATGGTATGATCACCGTCAACATGAGAAGATTTCTCCCTCGGGATCCTTCCTGTTGTCCGTCGGGAGTTATCACCCAACAATTTGCGATTAATCCTAGTATTAATCAATTGACTTTACTGAGTACCAACGAAAGTCAACCCACCACTCCAAATGTGCAGGTAATACCCAGTTCTCCCCTGAGAATTAATAATAATAATCTCCCCTTTCAACCTCCTGCTGGGGCCATCCAAATCCGCTTTTAACCTTGTTTTTGGTGCGTTACGCTGCCCTAACGCACCCTACCTTTTTGTTTGATAAAAAATGACCTACAAATATCCCATCCAACGCTGGTATATTGCCGCGACTAATCCCGAAAAAATCGCGGGGTTAGCGCGGGAAATGGGATTATCATCCTTATTAGCAACTATCTTAATTAATCGCGGTATTGATACCCCCGAATTAGCTAAAACTTATATAGATCCTGAAGTGGATACCTTACCCTCTCCCCTGGGGGAATTTCCCGACTTAGAAAAAAGTGTCAATTTATTAGTAAAAGCGATCGCTAGGGGCGATAAAATTGCTATCTGTGGGGACTACGATGCCGATGGCATGACCAGTACATCTTTACTGTTAAGAGCCTTGGGACATCTCGGCGCTAGGGTAAATCATGCCATACCCAGTCGCATGAAAGAGGGATACGGAATTAATCAGCGCATTGTCGAAGAATTTGCCGAGTCGGGAGTCGGATTGATTCTCACCGTTGATAATGGTATTTCCGCTCACGAACCGATCGCCCTAGCGATAGAATTAGGATTAAAAGTTATTATCACCGATCATCACGATCTGCCGCCAATTTTACCAAATGCCTCCGCTATTCTCAACCCAAAATTATTAACCCCGAACTCTCCCTATCAGGGATTAGCGGGGGTGGGAGTCGCCTATATTTTAGCGGTGACGACTGCCCAAAAAATGGGTAAATTACAGGGATTAACCGAGTCATTATTATCATTATTTACCCTAGGCACTATAGCAGATTTAGCTCCATTAATTGGGGTAAATCGTCGCTGGTTAAAACGGGGTTTAAGAAAATTACCCAAATCCCAATTAGTCGGGATTCAATCCCTCATGCAAATAGCGGGAATTAGCGAGGAACAAAAGCAATTACAACCGGATGATATTGGCTTTAAATTGGGACCGAGAATTAATGCCATTGGCAGAATTGGCGATCCCCAGATAGTTATTGAATTATTAACCACCGATGACGCAGGAATTGCCTTAGAAAGAGCGATGCAGTGCGAACAAATTAATCGTACCCGTCAAGAATTGTGCGAAAAAATTGAAGAAGAAGCGATTAAATTAGTGGAAGAAACGCCGATTCTTTGGCAACAAGATCGAGTTTTAGTCTTAGTGGAAAAAGATTGGCATCATGGGGTAATTGGTATTGTGGCATCCCGTTTAGTGGAACGCTACGGAGTGCCAGTTTTTATCGGTACTTACGAGGAAGAAGAGCCAGGTAAAATTCGCGGATCTGCCAGAGGAATTGAAGAATTTCACGTTTTTGAAGCCCTGCAATTTTGCCAAGATTTACTAGGAAAATTTGGCGGTCATAAAATGGCGGGGGGTTTTAGTTTACCCACAGCTAATTTACTAGCATTTAAACAAAGATTAAGTCAATTTTCTCACAAAATTTTACAAATAGAACAATTAAAACCTTTAATCAAAATTGATACTATCATTGATTTTAAACAAATAAACCTGCAACTTTTTCAGCAAATTGATAGTTTGCAACCCTGGGGAATTGGCAATGAATTACCCGTTTTTTGGACTCCTAACGTGCGAATAGTAGAACAGAAAACTATCGGAAAAAATCATTTAAAATTATTGCTGGCTCAAAGGGATGATACCAGAATTAAAGCCCTAGCTTGGCGTTGGGGCGAATATTGTCCTTTACCAACTCGTTTAGATATTGCCTATAAACTCAAAGAAAATACCTGGAATGGTAATACAACCATAGAAATTGAATTAGTGGGAGTGCGATTACCCCAAGAAAATGATAATATTAAAAAAGCAATTTTTATGCACGCAGATAAAATGTATCAATGTAGTTTTTGGGTTGATTTAAACGAGATTCGCATCAAAAATGAACAGGGCGATATTTTAGTCGTGCAGAAAGGGCAGCGCATTGGTTTATTAGGCAAAAATCGACAACAAGCGAGAGAAGTCAACGTGACTGAACCCCGTTTTTATACTTTAATTAAAGTTGCCATCAAAGCTTTGGCTATCTAGCAAAACCTCCCCAAAAGCGCCTTGACGATGAACCAAACCATAGTGATCAAAATCGGTACCTCTAGTTTGACCGATAATGAAACCGGCCAATTATCCCTATCCACGATCGCCGCTTTAGTGGAAATCCTCACCCGGTTGCGCGCCGCCGGTCATCGGGTGGTATTAGTATCTTCTGGGGCCGTGGGGGTGGGCTGCCGTCGTCTGGGAATACAGGAAAGACCGAAAAAAATCGCCCTCAAACAAGCGATCGCCGCCGTCGGACAAGGTCGTCTGATGCGGATCTATGATGACCTCTTTACCAGTCTTGGTCAACCGATCGCCCAAATTTTGCTGACCCGTCCCGAATTGATGGAACGCACCTGTTATGTCAACGCCTATAATACCTTTCAGGCTTTGTTTGAATTAGGGGTAATTGCCATTGTCAACGAAAATGACACGGTGGCGATCGATGAGTTAAAATTCGGCGATAATGACACTTTATCAGCCCTTGTAGCCAGTTTAATCGAGGCTGACTGGTTATTTATCCTCACCGATGTGGATCGCCTCTACAGTGCCGATCCGCGGCTATTTCCCGAAGCGGCGGCTATTGCCCGAGTTACTCCTGCGGAATTAGCGCAACTATCGATCGATGCCGGTAGTAGTGGCAGTCAGTGGGGGACCGGGGGTATGGCGACTAAATTGGCAGCGGCCCGGATTGCCACCAGCGCCGGGGTAGAAATGGCGATTACTAGGGGACGGCAGCCCGGCAATATCTTAAAAATTATGGCAGGAGAGGCGATCGGAACCCGTTTTGAAGCACAAAAACGCAGTGATAACGCCCGCAAACGCTGGATCGCCTACGGACTAATGCCCATGGGTCAAATCTATCTCGATGCGGGGGCGATTCAAGCCATTTGTCAGGGGGGAAAATCTCTGCTCGCGGCCGGGATTACCAAAGTGGAGGGGGAATTTAGCGCCTCGGAATCGGTGCAATTGTGCGATCAAGAGGGCCGGGAAGTGGCCCGGGGAATTGTTAATTATAGTAGTGAGGAGATCGATCGAGTTAAAGGTCAACATTCCGAGCGTATTGCCAGTTTATTAGGTTATATGGCCGCAGAAACCATTATTCATCGGGATAATCTCGTCATTTTGAGTGCCTCGTCCACCACCTCGACTAATCAGGGATAATTCCGCCACCCAGAGGCGGTCCAGCCAATGCCTTAAATGTAAAGAAATGTCTCAAAAAAACAACAAATTGTTAGACAAGCAAGAGAGTTAGACTAGGGATGTCCCCCGAAGTTCAACCCTGTGAGATTATAAATAAAGCGAAACTCAAAAATGTCTTTATTGCTGTTGGGAGAAACTTAATAATGCGAGACGCGGTAACTAGCCTGATTAGAAAATACGATGTCACCGGACGTTATCTCGATCGAGATGCGATCGATAATCTTAAACAATATTTTGCCTCGGGAACTGCCCGTCTAGCTGCCGCCGCCCTCATTAACGCTAATTCGGCGGCGCTCGTGCGTGGGGCGGCGATTCGTCTATTTGAAGAAGTTCCCGAATTGATCCGCGCCGGGGGTAATGCCTACACCACCCGTCGTTATTCTGCCTGTCTGCGGGATATGGATTACTATCTCCGCTATGCCAGTTATGCCCTAGTAGCTGCCGATACTAATGTTCTAGACGAGCGGGTACTGCAAGGACTGCGGGAAACCTATAATTCCCTCGGTGTTCCCATCGGTCCGACGGTGCGCGGTATCCAAATCATGAGCGAAATGATTCAAACCATGGCTACTGAGGCGGGTATTGCCGACACCTCTTTGATTGCTGAACCCTTTGATCATCTCACTCGCGAATTAAGCGAAGTGTCTATATAATGCAGTTGTCAGTTATCGCTTATCGGTTTTGTCCGTTCAATTTTTGATGGAACTAACCCGCATCAGTACCCACTCTCAGCCTAGGGGAGTGGGGAAGGTGCAGCAAGGGGAACAGTTGATTAAAACATTGTCCAGCTTTCTTTGACCCATGACTCTCCCCTCGGATTTTCCCCTAGAACCACCGGCTACCAATAAAGATCCCCATCGTGATTATCGCGGACTCGATCGCGATAAACTCACCCCCATGTACCAGCATTATGTGGAGGTAAAAGAAACCTATCCCAATGCTCTTTTACTCTATCGTGTGGGCGATTTTTTCGAGTGTTTCTTTCAGGATGCGGTGATTATCTCCAGAGAATTAGAATTAGTTCTCACCAGCAAGGAAGGGGGTAAAGGGATTGGGAGAGTCGCCATGACCGGGGTTCCCCACCACGCCCTAGAGCGCTATAGTCGTTTATTGGTGGAAAAAGGCTATGCGGTGGCGATTTGTGACCAGGTAGAGGATTCAACGGAAGCAGCCGCCGAAAAACGACTCGTAGAACGCGCTATCACCAAGCTGCTCACCCCCGGAACCCTCACCGATGAGGGAATGTTAAACGCAAAAAAGAATAATTTTCTAGCTGCTGTGGTGATTACCGGAGAAAATTGGGGATTAGCATATTCAGACATCTCCACCGGAGAATTTTACACCACCCAAGCCAGTGATTTAACGGCTTTAAGCCTAGAATTAAGCCGTTTACAGCCATCAGAAATCCTTTTTCCCATCAATGCCCCCGATTTAAACCGTATTTTGCGCCCCGGGGAAAAATCCGACCATCTCCCCCCCTGTTTACCCGATAGTTTTTGTTATTCTCTCCGTCCCCAAAATATCTTTACTCTCACAGAGGCGAAAAATCGTCTCCTAATCACCTATAAAATGCGTTCCCTAGAGGGGATGGGCTGCGAACATTTACCCCTTGCTATTCGCGCCGCCGGAGGCCTATTAGAATACATTGAAGATACCCAAAAAGCCAATCAAGTCCCCCTACAACCTTTAAAAACCTACTCTATCTCCGAATTTTTGATTTTAGATGGGCAAACCCGTCGCAACCTTGAAATTACCCAAACGGTGCGCGATGGTAGCTTCTATGGTTCTCTATTATGGGCGATCGATCGCACTTGTACAGCCATGGGTAGTCGCGCTTTACGTCGTTGGTTACTGCAACCGCTCTTAGATTCTCGCGGTATTCGCGCCCGTCAAGATACTATCCAAGAGTTAAAGGATAATCCCTCCTTGCGCCAAGATATTCGGCAAAAATTAAGGGAAATATACGATATAGAACGTTTAAGCGGTCGCGTTGGCGCAGGAACTGCTAACGCCCGCGATTTACTTTCCCTAGCGGCATCTTTAGTCAAATTAGCCGATTTAGCGGCTTTGGTTGCTTCGGGAAATTCGCCCTATTTGAAAGCTTTACAGCAAATTCCCGCCGATTTAGAAAAATTAGGCCAGCAGGTGATAGCGCATCTGGTGGAATCTCCTCCGCTGCATCTGAAGGAAGGGGGGGTGATTCGTGAGGGAATTGATGCCCAATTGGATGCCCTCCGGCGCGACTATCAGGAAGTAATCGATTGGTTTAAGAATCTGGAGACGACAGAGAAAGAAAGAACGGGTATTAGTAATCTTAAGGTTAGTTATAACAAAACTTTTGGTTATTATATCAGTTTACCCCGCAGTAAAGCTGATTTCGCCCCAAAAGAGTATGTGCGTAAGCAAACTTTAGTCAATGAAGAACGTTATATCACCACCGAGTTAAAGGAGAAAGAAAATATAATTCTGACGGCAGTAGATGAATTAAATAAATTAGAATACGAGATTTTTAGCGATTTACGCCGTCAAGTGGCCGAATTTTCCCCAGAAATCCGGGAAGTAGCCACAAAAGTCGCCGCTTTAGATGTGTTGGCAGCATTGGCAGAAATCGCCGTTTATCAGGGATATTGTCGCCCAGAAATCGCCGATGGTCGTCTTATCGATATTAAAGATGGTCGTCATCCCGTGGTGGAACAATCCCTTGGTGCTGGCTTTTTTGTGCCAAATTCGATTAATTTGGGCAATCAGGAAGGTTTAGAATACCCCGACTTGATTATTCTCACCGGTCCCAATGCTAGTGGCAAAAGTTGTTATCTGCGACAGGTGGGATTAATTCAATTGTTGGCCCAAACCGGCAGTTTTGTCCCGGCAAAGTCGGCCAAAATCTCCATCTGCGATCGCATTTTCACCCGGGTGGGGGCTGTGGATGACCTCGCTACCGGCCAATCCACCTTTATGGTGGAAATGAACGAAACCGCCAATATTCTCAATCACGCCACAGACAGATCATTAGTATTACTAGACGAAATTGGCCGGGGGACAGCCACTTTTGACGGTTTATCCATAGCTTGGTCTGTGGCGGAGTATTTAGCCACGGTACTGCAATCGCGGACGATTTTCGCCACTCACTACCACGAACTGAACGAATTAGCTTCAATTTTAGAGAATGTGGCCAATTATCAGGTAACAGTCAAGGAATTACCCCATGAGATAGTATTTTTGCACCAAGTACGACCGGGAGGTGCGGATAAATCCTATGGTATCGAAGCGGGGAGATTAGCCGGTTTACCAGCTTCTGTGATCGATCGTGCCATGCAGGTGATGGGTCAAATCGAAAAACATAGTAAAATTGCGATCGGTTTGCGTCAAGGAATTAAGAAAATTAAACCGGTTAAGTCGGATAATTCCCCCTCTCTGCAGCAGTTAGATATTTTTGATGACAGTAAGTAGTCGTGGAAAACTCAACTTTGTGTCCTTTGTGGTTAACGAAAAGGCTGCATCTCGATTTTGCAGAAACACCGATAATCAGCAATTATCAGTGACTCTTAAACTGGTACAAATATATGAACAATCGCGTGTAAGCATCCCACCGAAAAACTAATGCGCTCCGGGGTTTGGGGGCGGCGCCACGCCCCCAACGGGGGGTTTGGGGGGTAGAACCCCCCAAAAGCTTGGATTGAGGGAAAAAATCGAAAGTAACGCCCGATTTTAGAAGAGAGTTTTCCCCTTAAAAATCTTCCTTTTTCAACACTATTAAAACTGTAAAAACTTTTTAACTTGTGTCCAAAGATTGGTAAAAGACTCTTTCATTTCCTCCTTAATTTTCCAGCGTTTAAATGCCTCTTCGTAGGCAATTCCTTGATTTTGAAAAGTTTTCCAAGCGGAGAGAGAAAGAGGTAAACCCATCAGCAAAAAGATATAAATTGCCCAAGAAATTGTTCCCGCACTAATTAAATTAATGATAATAAAAAAACTATTAATAATCAGATAGCGAACGGTTTTATGTTTTAGCTCCTCGCGACGAAAGCGATCGAATTCTTGCCGCTTATAACTGAGCATTTTTGACTCTTGCCAGTCCTTTTCCGCCGCTTCTAAGTCTTTAATTTCAATGGCTAAATCGTCGGCAATTTCTAACAACTGTTGACGGGTAATTTCTCCCTTATCCCCTTGACGGGAGATAGCCAAATAGAGAATTTCCTGCACATCCTCTTGACTGTAGGATTGGGGAGGGAAAAAATCGGGGTTTGGCATAGCGATAGAGAAAGAAATAGGTTCCTTCTCTATTATGGGCGATCGATTTAGCGATTGACAGTTAGACGAGACAGGGAGTTTTTAGCTGATTTATCCATGCTTCTAAATCCTGCAAAGAGCGCTCGGCATATTGACCGTAACGTTCCCGTTTATTGCGGATTTTTCTGGTAAAATTCGGCAAAATGCCAAAATTTGGCGGCATCGGTTGAAAATGTTTCGGTTCGGCACTGCTGATAAACTCAAATAATGACCCCATCATCGTTGTGGTTGGCAATGTCACCGTTTCTAATCCTAAAGCTAAACGAGCGGCATTAGTTCCCGCTAACCATCCCCCAGCAGCCGCAGCCGTATAGCCTTCCGTGCCGATTAACTGTCCTGCCGCTAATAGCGTCGGTCGCGATTTAAACTGGAGACTGGAGGATAATAACTGGGGAGAATTGATAAAGGTGTTTTTGTGCATCACCCCCATGCGGACAAATTCGGCCTTTTCTAACCCCGGAATCAGACGGAAAACCCGTGTTTGTTCACCCCATTTTAAATTAGTTTGAAATCCCACCATATTCCACAATTGCCCCGCTTTATCTTCCATTCGCAACTGTATAACTGCGTAGGGACGTTGATCCGGATATCTGGGATCCGCTAATCCCACCGGTTTCAGGGGACCAAAACGCATGGTATCCTCTCCCCGACTGGCTAATTCTTCGATTGGCAGACAAGCCTCGAAAAATTTGGCATTTTCTCGCTCAAAATCCTTTAATTCTGCCTGTTCTGCCTGTTTTAACTCTTGCCAGAAATGCAGGTATTGTTCCCGATCCATGGGACAATTGAGATAGGCGGCCTCACCTTTATCGTAACGGGAGGCCAGAAAAGCGATCGATCGATCGATCGATTCCCCTAGAATAATCGGACTAGCGGCATCAAAAAAGCTCAGATAGTCCAGACCGGCAAAATTTTGCAGATCTGCGGCTAAAGCAGCACTGGTTAACGGTCCAGTGGTTAAAACGACGATACCATCCCGGGGAATTTCCGTGATCTCCTGACGTTTTAAGGTGACTAGAGGGTGGTTAGCCAAGATTTCCGTCAAATTTCGACTAAAGACCCCTCGATCGACCGCTAAAGCCCCTCCTGCGGGGACACTGTGCTGATCGGCCTGAGCAATAACTAGAGAATTTAAGCGTCGTAATTCTTCATGGAGTAACCCGGTGGCGCGATCCACCGCCATGGCACCAAAGGAGTTACTACAGACTAATTCAGCTAAAAATTGGCTATGGTGGGCGGGACTAGAGCGAATTGGGCGCATTTCGTACAGGATCACGGGAATACCTGCTTGGGCTATCTGCCACGCCGCCTCAGTCCCCGCTAATCCTCCACCAATTACATGAATAGGGCGATCGATCATAGTTGGGAGAAAATGGCTAGAGTAGGATTATTTTAGCGTTAGTTCCGAGTCACCAAAAAATAGGGCCAGCCTAGGGCGATCGCATAAAGATTGGGGCTGATCACAAACTCAGGTTATAATCAAGGAAGGGATAGAATATTATATTTTATCTCGTCACGGTTTTTGCTTTCGAGAAGGTGGCAACACCGCCCCACTTTCTCACCATCTCCATCCAGATGGGCTAGTTAGCGGTTTGACTTCTATGAACACCAATTATCTTGAGGAATACCAAAAATACCTAGCCGAATGGCAGAAAATGCTTCTGTCCGCTTGGGGTAATGGTCTTCCCTCGACTACACCAGTGTTTGAGTTTCCGGAAACTTTGGTTAAATCCCTCGAATATCAACAAGAATGGGTGAAATCCTACCTAACCGCCCAAGAAACCGCCACCAAAGTTGCCCTCGATAGTCAGAAACAATTCTGGGATAGTTATTTCGGTTTTGCTCGTCAGTCCATGGCTGTAATCAATAAACCAGCTTAATTAGGTATCAATTGGCTAGATAGTTCGATTGGTGACTTAACTTCCCTTAAAAAATAAAATACCTCAAATACAATCCCCTCTGGCTCTGTATTTGAGGCTTTTTTGGGTTTTATTACCTTTAGGCAATTAGGGAATTTTGGGGTTTAGCAAAAATCATCCGTCCGGCCGAGGTTTGCAGTGCAGATGTCACCACTACCCGCAATTCTCCCCCCAGATAATCTTTTCCTTCCTCTACCACTACCATCGTGCCATCTTCTAGATAACCAATGCCTTGGGTGGGTTCTTTTCCTGCTTTGAGAATTTTCAGATCCAAAGTATCCCCGGGCAAGTAGATCGGGCGTACTGCTTGGGCGAGATCGTTGACATTCAAGATGGTGACTTTTTGCAGATTGGCCACTTTACTGAGATTATAATCGTTAGTGAGCAAGGTGGCGTTAATTTCTTGGGCAAGATGGACCAATTTAGCATCTACGGTGCTAATATCTTCATAATCGGCCGGATGAATGATAATGCGATCGGGGAATTCTTGCTGCATCCGGTTTAAGATGTCTAATCCTCGTCTTCCTCTGACTCGTTTTTGGTCGTTACTGCCATCCGCTAACTGTTGCAATTCCTGAAGGATAAATTGGGGAATGAGTATCTGTCCCTCGATAAATCCCGTGTCTAACAATTGTTCGATACGACCATCGATAATACAACTGGTGTCCACAACTTTGGTGGCGGCCGCTTGCAGGGTTCCTTCTGCCACTAAAATTGATTCCATACTATTGGGGTTAATCAGACGCAAAAAAGTGCGACCGTGGGTATCAGCTAAACTAACCCCCAGATAGGAAAACATAACACTGCCTAAAATGGCGATTATCGGCTTAACAAACGAGAATTCTCTGGGAATCGGTAGGAAGAAAATCGGAGCTAAGATCAGATTCGCAATTAACAAACCGATAACTAGACCGACGGAACGGGTTAAAATAACTTCGATCGGAGTTTGTCGTACTTGGGTTTCTAGACGACGATAGGTAGTTTGGGCAACTAAACCAAGGGCTAAACCAATAATTGAGGCAAAACCCGCCGATAACCAGCGTAAAGCTTCAATATTGCTGATTTGCGACTGGACAGTAACCGGCAGCAAGTCCACACCACTATAACCAATACTGGCAATAGCGAAGACGAATAGTAAAATTATGACTGCATCAAGCATGGGGATAATACCAGAGGGGATAGAGGGGAATGACGGTAGAAAATAATGAGTATGGATACTTTTACATTATATCCGTGGGACTCTCCTAATTTGTGTCGGGAAAGTTGCCTCCATTCTAGGAGATGTTCTCCCCAGCCATAATACATCTTAACGAAGATAAAGGAAATTACAGTAGGAGACTCCGAGACAGGAGATTATTTTTCTTTATTACAACTATTTCAAATTAATTATATGTTATAATGCGGGGCTAACTAATTTTTCCCAAAAAATTAGTTATTGAGTACATTAGTGCTAAATAAAAACTTGCAGTTTAACTTTTAACTCAAAACTCTGGAGATATGCTTTAATTTGTGGTAGTGATTTTATTGTCGTGTTGATAGCTCAAACCTTGTCTAATTGGGCATTGTCGTCATGGATAAAGTACCAAAGGGCTCCCCAACGTGATTTTCCATTTTTTTAGAGAACGATAGACTCTCTCTCAGCAACCGAGCAATCCGTTGACGGTAATGATTGGGTAGTAGTGGCGTAGCCCTCTTGCTTACCTGGTATGAATTGTGTAAAATATTTATTAATAAAAATAATTGGAACCCGATCAATCTTTAAACCTCTAGCTTGATCGGTTCTTCGGTTTGTCTTATGCAATGTCTGTCTCTATAAGGGGTTCATTCCTTATAGAGACAGACATTGCCACAATTTTTGTCAATTGTTTGCGATCCAGAGCGAACTAATCAATTAAATCTCTTGCCAGATAAGGATTTAGTCGATTTATGCCCCCCCTATCGAACCATACCAAGTAACGAAGAGCCAAAATTACCAGCCACTGGAAATTATGAAATAATTGTAGGGGGAACTCGCGGCAATGCCACCTATAAATTAAATGTTAAAATTCAATAAATAGCGGTAGGGGTTGCCGGGTAAAAGCATCTCAATTATGCTTGACAAAAGGCTCTCAGCACAGCCATCCTCTAGTTATTATACAAATTAGATCAGCTTACCCTACCCTCTCCGGCGCTCCCCCCGCCAGCATTTTTGGGGATTAATCCCCTTCCTCTAGCCATTTTTGCCAGAGATCCGGACGACGTTCCTTAGTGCGATCGAGTTGTTGTTGATAGCGCCAATCGGCGATATCCTGATGATTACCTGAGCGCAAAACCGGCGGTACTTGCCAACCGCGAAAGACCGGGGGCCGGGTATATTGGGGATAATCCAATAAACCCGCCTCAAAACTCTCCAATTTCAACGATTCTGCCTTACCTACCGTCCCGGGTAACAACCGCGTCACCCCGTTAATAATGGCCAAAGCAGGGATTTCCCCACAAGTTAGGACAAAATCCCCTAAAGATACCTCTCTAGTCACCAAATGCTCACAAACCCGCTCATCTACCCCTTCATAATGCCCACAGATGAGAATTAACTGCCGATAACTACCGGCCCAAGTTTTCAGTAAAGCTTGATTGAGCGGTTCCCCCTGGGGAGTCATCAGCACGATCTCCCGGGGTGGTAAAATTGCTAAGGACTCGATCGCCTCAAAAATTGGCTCTGGTTTTAATAACATTCCCACACCACCACCGTAGGGTTCATCATCGACGCGACGGTGTTTATCGTGGGCAAAATCCCGGAGATTGACCAAATTTACCCTAGCGATGTCGCGTTCGAGAGCTTTTGCCAACAACCCCGACTGCAGCGGTGAGGTAAAAAAATCGGGAAAGAGAGTAATGATGTCAAACTGCACGGGGAAAATTCAGGCCTAGACTGGAATAGTGTTAAATGTATCATTTTGTCACGGATCGAGCGGTTAAAATCTTGCTAATTTTGCGCTAGTCTATCTCGATAACATGATAGACTATGCTGTACTGTCTAGGGGTTTTTCTGGCTCTAGCTTGAGTGATCGAAGTCTAGCCTAGACTTAAAGTTAACTAACAGTCCGTCATTGCCAGTGGATCGAAGAAAATTGCTAAAATCGCCTCTACTATTGCTTGATGTCCCCAAAAATATTCCTAAACCGCATTTTTTTCCGTCAACCGTTCAGGGAAAATAACATCAAGATACCTGTCCATCTTCCCGAAAAACCTTCCATCCCTAAAAATGTCTATTCGTTCAGTGACATGATCATCGAGCTAGAAACCCAACACCACCAAAATCCTACCCCCGTATCTCTCAAAACGGCGATTTTAGTCATTGGAGGTGCCGAGGATAAAGTCCACGGTAAAGAGATACTGCACACCTTTTGGAATCGCGCCGGGGGTAGCGAAGCAGTGATCGCTATTGTTCCCTCCGCTTCCAGAGAACCGGTGTTAATCGGCGATCGCTATCAGAAGATTTTCGAGGAAATGGGGGCAAAATACGTCAAAGTTATCGATATTCGCGATCGGGTGCAGGGAGAAGACCCCCAATTTCAAGCCTACATCGAAGAATGTACGGGTGTATTTATGACCGGAGGCGACCAGCTGCGTTTATGCGGTTTGCTCTCCGATACCCCCCTGATGGAAAGGATCAGACAAAGAGTGCAACAGGGAGAACTGACCCTGGCCGGAACTAGCGCCGGGGCTGCCGTTATGGGTCATCACATGATTGCTGGGGGCAGCAGCGGGGAAGCACCCAATCGGGCCCTAGTGGATATGGCCATGGGATTAGGTCTCATTCCTGAAGTCATTGTCGATCAACACTTCCACAATCGCAACCGCATGGCTCGGTTAATGAGCGCTATCTCCGGTTATCCCGAACGTTTAGGAATTGGCATCGATGAGGATACCTGCGCTATGTTTGAACGAGATGGCACGATGACGGTAATCGGCTGCGGTACAGTGACGGTAATTGATGCCAGGGAAATGTCTCACACCAACCACCATCACGTCACCGCTAACGAACCCCTGAGTCTGCATAATCTGCGGGTGCATATTCTCTCCTACGGTGATGGCTATCATCTCAAAAAACACCAAGTGATCGCTAAATTAGGGTAAAAAAACTCCTGAAAAACTGTTCATAGTGAACAGTTTACCCATCTCGGAAAACCAGACAATAAACAACGGCTTCTTTGTGCTTCTCAACAGCGAACATCAGCTATATCGTCACTAACCCCGCCCTAAAAGGGACGGGGCTTGCCTAGACCAATTTAGGCGACGCAAGTAGAGACTACCGCATCGAGACACAATCTGGCACAGACTTCCGAATACTTCCCTAGTTCGGATTCCCTCTCAGCTTTATTGGTAAAGCGTTGTTAGACAAGACATCTTGATTGTGTTGCGGAAAGGGACTTTAACTTCACTCTTAAGGATTATCTCCATGG
>NZ_CAIP01000410.1 GCF_000297435.1 Microcystis sp. T1-4
CTTCCCATCTGCTATTGACTTGATCTATGGAACTACCAGAATTAAATATAGAAACAATTTTGGCGATTATTAACGATGAAATTGACGACGCAACCGTTAATAGATTGGTCTGGCAAAGTTTAGGTTATCGCTACGATGAAAGTCAAGGAAAATGGGATAATAGTCAAGTAGAGGAAGGTTGGCGCCGTGAATATCCCGAACCCCCGGATTTTATTGCCAATCGTCCCCCAACAGTAAAATTAACTCGATCGATCTTGCCAGAAAATAAACAATTATTAAAAGATAAATTGGGGTTTACCGGTTATAAAATTGGCGAATTCAATCCCCGCATGACTCGCCGTGCCACCGCCGCCAATTGGTTGTGCTTTTATGCGTTAAAATAGATGAGGAAAGTTATTTTATCAAGCTTCTAGCATGGTCACTATCCCTGTCAAGTCCTCCTCTCATCCCCTAGCATCCTATATTGATCGTCTCACGGCTGGGGAAGCATTGTTAAAAGATACTCCCCAGAATTTGATCGAGGTAGTGGGTATCCTGAAAAGTTACGGAGTGGTGTTAGATGCTTATTCCAAAAATTTAATTTATATTGCGGAAAATCAGTTTTTGGTTTTTTTCCCTTTCTTTAAATATTTTAATGGTCAAGTATCTTGGCAGAAATTACTACAACACTGGTGGCACGATCGCATTAATTTTGAGTATGCTGAATACTGTATGAAAGCCATGTTTTGGCATGGTGGGGGTGGTTTAGATAGTTATGCAGATAGTGGTGCTTTTCGGGAAGTGACAGCCAAGGTTATTCAAGCTAAATTTAGGAATAATCCCCTAGTGTTAATTTTAAATAAAGCCTTTCCTGAATTTTTGCCAGAACAAATGCGAATGATGGCCTACTATAGTGGTTTAGGTCAATTTTGGCGAATTATGGCCGATACCTTTTTAAGTTTATCCGATCTCTACGATGCCGGAAAAATTACTAATATTCCCGAAGTGGTGGCACACATTAAGAAAAATTTAGTCGATAATGCTAGTAACCCAATTGTCTATCAGGTAAAAATCAAAGGACAAACCTATGATTTGATCCCCAAATCGGCAGGATTAACCTTTCTTGCGGATACGGCAATCCCCTACGTTGAGGCGGTTTTCTTTCGCGGAACACCTTTCCCCGGTACAATTTCCTATAATGCCCAAGCCTATCAAATTCCCTACGATCAAGGAATGTTTGCCTATGGTGCTTTGTATGCGGATCCTTTACCCATAGGGGGTGCAGGAATTCCTCCCACGCTATTAATGCAGGATATGCGTCACTTTTTACCAGATTATCTGCACGACATTTATAAAAAGAGTTTTCGTCAGGAGGAGGATTTATTAGTCCAGATCTGCGAAACTTTTCAGAAGTCGATGTTTTGTGTGACAACGGCAGCCATTCAAGGATTAGCACCTTACCCTTTAACTACCACAGATTTAAAAGAAAAAAAAGCCAATCGCATCTATCTAGAAGCATGGATGAATCGCTTTGTTAAGTCGCGATTAGAAGCGGTAAATCAATGATTATTTTGCCGATAAATCGGTAATTTTTGTAGTCAACAAACCCCTTAGATTTATGTCAGATATTAACCCCCAACTTCAGGATATTTTAGCTCAATTGCAATCTTTGAGCGAACGGGTTGCCCTCATCGAAGCGCGGCAGATGTTAGTACCGGACATCGAGCGCTATGGTAAATTACAGCAATTCCTGGCTGAGGGGAACTTTAGGGAGGCAGACGCAGAAACCCTCCGAGTTATCCTCGAAGCTGCCGGCAGAACCCGCGATACTTTAACCCCAGAGGATATGATGCGGTTTCCCGTTAATGTGATTCGCGTACTCGATCGCCTTTGGAAAAATTATAGCGGCGATCATTTCGGTTTTAGCGCTCAGGTGAAGTTATATTTTGCCGCTGGGGGTGATATTAACACCCTGCGAACCCAAGATGCGGAAACGATTAAAAAATTTGGAGAATTGGTGGGATGGCGCAACAAAGATCAGTGGCGTATCGATGATTATGATCACTGGGATTTTAGTCTCGCAGCTCCGGAAGGCTGTTTTCCCGCTCTCTGGTGGAAGTCTCCCTACGGGTTAAAAATGGTGACTTTTTGTTTTACTCGCCTGATAGAGTGCGATTTATAGGCAATGAAAGGGATTATCGGCTATTTTCGGGCTTTATTATCCCCCCAATTTGCCCCCACCGGGATAAAAGTGTCTGTAGTAGTGGGGACAATTTTATTGACAATTAACCACAGTTATGCTATGATGTGCGGGCGGATAACAAGCGATCGCTAGGCTGATTGACCAGATGAAAATCGGTAAAACCCCACACCCTGCCCCCACCAACAAACTTTTTGCCGCAAACCCTAGATAACCCTTCAGCTTCTCGATGGTTTCGCCTTGTTTGACTACTAACTCCTGTGATTTCAGTACCATCTTCACCAGTTGTTCTGGGGTCAGGTTTTTCAGGCTGTCTCTGTCTAGTAGCTCTCAATCTAGACTTTTTTCGGTTTTTGTCAATCCCCTGACCTGAATCCTTAGGAAAAATGAAAGTCCCGCCAGGAATCCACCTTCGGCACTTCTTAACATTCAATTGATAATTTTTAGTAATACATTGCTTACAACCCTTTGCCAGTAAAGATTGTAGCTACAATGATCGATTTTCATCAAGGGGAAGAATTGTAATAAGTAGTCGTGCAAAATTAATTTCCTAGTGAAGATAGGCAAAAGGCAAGAGGCTCTTCTAGGTTCTGTGTGATCAGTTTAACTTATATAGGATCGATCGATCTTTGTGTCCTCTGTGTCCGGAGTGGTTCCTTCCACTCCCTCGCTCTTGAGGAATGTATCTTAGAATACATTTTACCCACCAAACCTGGGAGAGCCGGCAAGAGGCAAGAGGCAAGAGGCAAGAGGCGGTTAGATATGTATAATTAATTTTGCTTAGGTACTTACCATTTCTCTAAATGAAAACTACACATCGAATTTAAGTCCCCCTTAAAAAGGGGGATTTAGGGGGATTAAACTTCTGTAGTCAGACTTTGGAGAATTGGTATAATTTGTTTTCTCAGAAAAAATCAATTATTGAAAATGTTCTCAATAGTAGTTTCTACAATGAAGCTTTTTCGTCAAAACATCTTGGGGAATGTGGGTATAAAGGTATATGAAGATGTGCGGAATGTCGGCAGGAAAGAGCCACTGAATGAGGATCAAAATCTTCGGCCCCACTGCCTACTTCCCAAACCAAGGGCGAGGGGAAGGGGATTAATCGGCAAAAATGCTGACTTGCTGCCTACAATTTCAGGTGATTAAGGGCTAAATTCCGTTGTTGGAGAGCGAATTGATGGCTAGGCTGTAGTCGTAGGGTTTGGTTAAAGGAAACCACCGCTTCCGAGAAACATTTTAACTTGTAGAGACAACAACCCCGTTGATACCATGCCTCAGCGTCTTGCGATTGTAACTGTAAAGCCTTATTATAAGCGGCGACCGCTTCACTGAGTCGTTCTAATTCCCGTAAAGCTTCGCCTTTACTAAACCAGACATTAGCATCGGATTTAATCGCCAGGGCTTGATTATAAGCCGCTAGACCTTCCGTGTAATGTTGCATCCGACATAAAATCATGCCCTTGTAATGCCATGCTTCCAGATAATCTGGCTGCAGTTGAATTGCCTTATCCCAAGATGCGATCGCATCGCTGATTTGTCGTAAATTGGCCAAAGCGATGCCGCGATAAAACCAAGCCCGAGCATTATTAGTCTCTAATTGAATTACCTGATTAAAAGACCCTAAAGCTTCAGGAAAACGCCCCAATCGTTGCAGGGCCAGACCGCGATTGTACCAAGCATTGACAAAATTGGGCTTTTTCCGCAGGGACTGCTGATACAGTTGAACTGCTTCGCGATACTGCCTCAAATCGAGATGGGCGTTACCGCGATAAAACAAATCCTCTGCTGAAATTTGCTGCACTAAAGCTTGTTGTTGACGCAATTGCAGCAACTCTTTTATGGCATCTAAAACTTCTACTGCCGAGGGAAAGCGTTGGCGCCAGTCATAACGGGTCATTTTATCGATAATAACCGCTAGATCATCGCTAACATCGGCCTGATTGCGCCAAGCGATTTCTCCGGTTTCGGCATCTTCGGGAAATTGCGTCGGTTTGAGACCGGTTAAGGCTTGAATAGCGATGATTCCCACGGCATAGACATCGCTAGACAATCGCGGTTTATTTTGCGCCTGTTCACTAGGCATATAACCGGGGGTGCCAATCCCAATCGAAACACTGGTCTGTTTGGCTTTTAGCCATTGAGTCCCCACTTGTTTGACTCCACCAAAGTCGATTAAAACTAGCTTCCCCTCTTGGCGACGGATAATATTATGGGGTTTGATATCTCGGTGAATAATGTTATTTTGATGGACAAAAGCGAGAACTTCCAAGATATCTTTTAATAACTGAATTACCTGACTCTCTTCTAAACGCTTACCCTTAGAGATTTCTTGACTAAGATCGTGACCATCGATAAATTCTTGAACAATATAAAAGGAATTATTTTCCTGAAAACTGGCGAAAAATTGCGGTATTTGAGGATGATGGCCGAGTTTTTCTAAAGCTCTGGCCTCACTCTCAAATAATGCTATAGTAACTTCGTTAACCACTTGCGGGATTAACTG
Organism: Microcystis sp. T1-4; assembly: GCF_000297435.1. Classification (GTDB taxonomy): domain Bacteria; phylum Cyanobacteriota; class Cyanobacteriia; order Cyanobacteriales; family Microcystaceae; genus Microcystis. The sequence goes on from NZ_CAIP01000410.1 coordinate 4,686, forward strand.
TTTGACCACACATTGAGGACAGCCCTGGCGATAGTTATCTTGGGCTAGAAAAGTTTGACCGAAAGCCCCTTGACTTAGGGGTTTAATAACTTGGTAACGTCCCCCGATAATTAGTTTCATGGTAGCGATAGGATTATCTTTACCCTAGGACGGCTTGACGGGACGGTTAACAGCCAAAGGGGTTAACTTGTTCATGCCCATCTTACCAGCTAATTGATATATTACATCAATTGTCCTCAGAAGCGGGTAACGCGACTCGAACGCGCGACATTCACCTTGGGAAGGTGACGTTCTACCACTGAACTATACCCGCAAAATTCTCCCTAATCATAGCATTGACCCCCCAGCCAGAGCAACTGCCCTAGGCTGTTTTCCATCACCGCGCCGGTTTGTCCAGAAACGCTAAACTGCAAAGCTTCCCGATAGACTCGCCCCGCCGGATGATCAAAAATATTTGCCGCCCCACCGGAGGCAATCACTGCCCCTTGAGCGCATTGTAGAGCCAAATTAATCGCCCGACCGCGCCAGTGCAGTTGGTCGGCAAAACTGGCCTGGTGGGAATTTAACATTTTTTCTTGACAGGACAGTAGGGCCTTTTCTAGCTGTTGATGGGCATTTTTTAGGCTTTCTAGCCCCTTTTGTCGATAAACACCCAAAATGACATCTAAGCCCGCCCAAGCACAGCCAAGGGCATGAAAACCGTGATGGAGAACATTTTTTTGATCGCTGGCCTCGATCGCCGCCGCTGGTTGTAAACTAACAATAAAATCCCTTGACAAAAAGTAGTCTTGTATGGTAAGGCTCACCGTATTAGTCCCACTCATCGATAATAATTTCATCGGGGGACTGCATTGCAGACCAGGGAGAGCCTGCAGCGGTAGAAGACCGTACAGAGATCGCCCGTCCGGGAGGGTCGCCCCGATGATAAAATCTTCAAAAAAGCCCCATCCCGTCACCCAGGGGACCTGTCCGCGGAGTTGATAGCCGCCGGTCATGGGAAACGCTTTCATCATTGGTTCCCCCGGACGACGTAGTTGCGAAAACCCCACCCCCACTAGCTTTTCGCCCCAGGCCATTTTGGGGAGATAAAACTTTTTCAGGTCTTGGTTACTGCTGGTGGCTAATTGATTAGCGGCGCTTTGGTGTTGGGTTTGCAGAAAAGTTAAAGCGCCAGAATAACGAGCGCCGAGGATTTGGAATTGTCGATAGGTGCCTTCCTCCCATCCCGCACCCCCCCATTCTTTGGGAACACGCAAAGCTAACAAACAGTGATCGCCCATACCCTGTAAAGCTAATTGTAGGGCGATCGGGTCGCGATCAATCTGGGCCGCTTGCGGGGCGATCCTATTCTGAAAATAATCCCTAGCCATCTCCAGTAAACCATCGCTCATAGCTGACTAGCGCAGGAAACTGCCCCCATCAGTCCCACTTCGGCATTAAGGACGATATGAACGGGAATATTGCTTAATAGCTCCCTCATCCGACCTTTAGCCCGAAAAGCCTTCATAAAGCTACCCTCGGTCATTAGGGGAAGATTTTTGGCCGCAATCCCTCCCGCGATGTATAATCCTCCGTAGGGAAGCAACTTGAGGGCTAAATTGCCCGCTTCCGCACCGTAGGCCTCGACAAAGATTTTCATGGTTTGATCACAGAGATAATCCGAGTCATCTTGGGCAAAACTGGCAATTTTAGCCGCTAAATCGACGGTTTTTTGCGGTTTACCCATTTCTGCTAACCAAGTACGGTAAATTTCCGCCATGGACGGTGACGACTGACTAGAGTTACTATCGTGGAGAAATCGATAGATAGAAGTGATTCCAGGGCCAGAAACCACTCGTTCCACCGAAATGCGCTCGATATTATAGAGTTCCAAGAGATAATTTAATAGTTGATATTCTAAACTCGATCGAGGGGCAAAATCGGCGTGGGAACCCTCACTACCAAACACCCGATATTTACCCTTCGACACAGGAATCAAAAAACCCTCTCCTAACCCCGTTCCCGCACCAATAACCGCAATCGGGGCTTCTGGTACTGCCGGGGCCGACTGTAGATTGTGCAGCTCCTCTGGGGCTAATCCTAACACCCCATAACCGATCGCCGCAAAATCATTAATTAATTTTACTCGCTCAATCTGCAGCTCGCGGCTTAGGCGATCGCCAGTTAGGGACCAACTTAAATTAGTCAATTCGGAACTATTGTTAACCACCGGACCTGCAATACCGAAACAAGCTTTTGCCACTGGGGGAATAGTGGTTTGTCGGGCCAAAAACTGCTGGACGATCGGCACCAGATCGGGGTATTGTTCACTAGGATAAATTTCTTGATCGAGAGTAGTTAGCAGGGGTTGGGGACTATCCGGTGAGTTTTGGCAATCCACTAAACGCAGGATTGTTTTAGTTCCCCCGATATCTCCCCCTAAAAGAATCGTCATGCTGGTTGTCCCTCAGTTTTTCCCCATAATTATAGTTTTTTACCCCTTCCCCCAGGCAAATTTAAAGGCCGTCAATTCTATACTATAGTGAAAGATGGTAATGCCTAAGCCCTAATTAAGGATTGATTAATCGTCGCTCCGGGGTTGGAATGGGGATTTGCTAGAGGACAGAAACGGCACTTAAAGACATTTTAGGTCTAACTGTAGCCTCAAGGCGATCGATTGGGCGGCAGAACCTATAGCTGTCCCCATAACTTTTAAGATAGACCAGAGAGGGAGAAATTAGCTTGGGTGTAGAACTTCGCAGTTACGTTTATCTTGACAATTTACAGCTTCAACACGCCGCTTACATCGGTACAGTCGCCCAAGGATTTTTACCCTTACCCGGGGATGCTTCCCTCTGGATTGAAATTTCCCCCGGCATCGAGATTAATCGCATCACCGATATTGCCCTCAAATCCGCCGTGGTTCGTCCGGGGGTTCTATTCGTAGAAAGACTCTATGGACTCTTAGAACTCCATTCTAGCAGTCAGGGAGAGGTCAGGGCGGCCGGTCAGGCAATTTTGCAGTATTTAGGCGTTAGTCAGCGCGATTGTCTGAAACCGCAAATTGTCTCTAGTCAAATTATTCGCAACATTGACGCTTACCAAGCCCAATTAATTAACCGTAGTTCTCGGGGTATGATGTTAATGGCAGGACAGACTTTATACGTTTTAGAAGTGCAACCGGCCGCCTACGCTTCCCTCGCTGCTAATCAGGCCGAAAAAGCTGCTTTAATTAATATCCTACACGTTACTTCCGTGGGCAGTTTTGGCCGCTTATATTTAGGGGGAGAAGAACGAGATATTATCGCCGGTTCCAGGGCGGCAGTTTCAGCTTTAGAAAATATTCAAGGTCGAGCTTTTCCGGGTAGCGACAAAAAAGAATAAGCTAACAAAGGCAAAAGGTAAAAGGCAAGAGGTGTTTAGATATGTATAATTAGGGCTTGCTGAATAAATGTGAAATGTAGGCAACGTAAGAGTTTTATGGCTTTTCTCGCGAAACAGGTGCAAGATTTTGAGAGAATCGTCGTTAAAAACCTTGCGTCTTCATCAGCCTGAGTCCTGTAGGGGCGAAGCATTCGGGCAATAACCTATCGGTGAAACCGGAGATTTTCTATCCGAATGCTTCGCCCGTACTTTTTGCCGCAAACCCTAATTAATTGTGTCTAGCTACTTACTAAATCCCGTTTAAAAGGTATAGGATAGTTGGGAGTGGGAAGAAGGGAAAGAAAGTTTGAGCATTAGTACTAAATAGCTAAAAAAGGAATTTCCACCTATTGGGGAGATTCAAAAATTAGTTCGCTATTATTCAGTTTTTCAACGACTAACTTGCGATAGAGTGTCACTTGCCGAAGGATTTGGTCGGGATTGTTTTTCTTGTTAGAAAACATGATCATTTTAATCGATTCAAATTCTATTCTTGTGATCACACCATCTTCAATCGCTCGTTCAATTTTCACCCGTAAATATTCTAATTCTTGGCTTTCCTCTGGGGTAATTTCTAGACTATTAGGACGTTCTATTTTCATGATCGATTGTTCTTACCTGCTAACTGATAACTGGATAATCACGGCTATTTTTTCACACTTTCACAATTGGTGGAGAGAGAGTTTCCTTCGGGTTAGAAACGGCCAGATTATTATTTTGGCTGTGATTTTGCGGCAATTGTCCCGAGGCTAAATTCTGCCCCTCTCCCGTAATCAAACGAGCGCCACGACCGCGGGTAAAATAATTCCAACCCCATTGCACCATCACCACTAATTTATTATCAAATTCGATCAAATAGTAAATATGGGCCCAAACCCAGACTAACCAAGCGATGAACCCGGAAAACTTGACAAATCCCAAATCAACCACGGCCGCATTTTGGCCGATAACTGCCAGACTACCTCGATCGATATAATGAAAAGGTTGAATAGTTTGCCCTTTTAGGCGAGAAATTAATAAATTGGCCAGATATTCCCCCTCCTGCATGGCCACGGGGGCAATTCCGGGTAAAGGTTTATCTCCCTGATGGGCAAAATTAGCCAAATCCCCGATCACAAAAATATTGGCATAACCAGCGATACTTAAATCGGGTTCGACGATTACCCGGCCGACGCGATCGAGATTTACCCCGGTTCTTTCGGCCAAAATTCGCCCCATTCTCGATGCTTTGACCCCTGCTGCCCATAAAATTGTCTCGGCAGCGATTTCTGTCGTCTTTTCTCCCTGACGGACCGTGACACAACCTTCGACAATATTGGTAACGATGCTGTTAGTTTGCACTGTCACCCCTAATTTTATGAGAGAAGCGGCAGCTTTAGCGGATAAATCGGGCGAATATGGAGGTAATACCCGATCCATCCCTTCTAAAAGCAAAATTTTCGCTTCTGTGGGGTTAATCTGGTGGAAATCAGACCTAAGCGCACCGTGGGCAATTTCAGCGATCGCTCCTGCTAATTCTACCCCCGTCGGTCCGCCACCGACAATTACAAAAGTTAATAAAGCTTGCCGCTTTTCGGCATCGATTTCTTTCTCGGCCTTCTCGAAAGCGAGATAGATGCGACGACGCATTTCTACTGCGTCTTCAATGGTTTTTAACCCAGGAGCGTAGGGCTGCCATTGATCATTGCCAAAATAGTGATGACTGACTCCCGTGGCAATAACTAATTGATCGTAGGCGATTGGCGGGTGATCTTCCAAGATCACTTCTCCCTTGACCGGATCTATATCTATGGCATGATCGAGGAGAATATCTGTATTGTCATGACCCCGTAGGATTAAGCGCAAAGGTGAGGAGATATCGGCCGGAGACAGCGCCCCAGTAGCAACTTGATAGAGGAGGGGCTGAAAAAGATGGAAATTTCGCTTATCGATGAGGGTAACATGAACGGGGGCGTTTTTTAGGGCTTTGGCCGTGTATAAACCCGCAAACCCGCCGCCTATGACAACAACTCTTGGCTGTTTTTCAGTCATTGCTTAACAATAATTCATAAATTTCTCCCTAGTGTAGTCCGGATTGTCACAATTTAGCGGTGACAAGCGTTACCGAAAACAGTAGTCTTTAATCTAGAAAAAAATATAGATACTGGCTTTTTTGACCAACCAAGAGGGCAAAACCCAGTAGGTACAAGGCCTATGCCTGGGTTTTGCCGGATATGTTCGAAAAACTTGCAAAGACCGCTACGCCGTTTTACCTAAGTTTATGACCTGGGTTAACCAGGTGGGAACTTATATTCCGCGTTTCTGTTTCCGAGTACAAGCTCGGTTTACTACCACACGGATTGGTTACTTGCTCCCTTATCACAATCAAGCATAGATCAAAAAACTTGAAAGGCAGTCACCAACGTAGAAGCCCGATTTAGTTTGATCATAGCATTTTTTTTTCTCAGAGGCAAGAGGAGAATTATGAATTATGAAGTGGGGAGGTGGGGAAGTGGGGAGGTGGGGAGGTGGGGGGATGGGG
>NZ_CAIP01000409.1 GCF_000297435.1 Microcystis sp. T1-4
GAACCTAAAATCCATTTTTAATTTAATTATAACCAGCTACTTAACAATTGAGATGGCAAATTCTCCTCAAATATGCCTGAATCGCTCTCTGGGTAAGCAACTCACATAAAGTTCATTTTGTCAAGGCTCCTTAAGATGTGCTACCCTGAAGTAGCTATAAGCTCACAGCCATTTTTTATTTAGGGTTGGCTGAATAAATGTGAAATATAGACGAGGTAAGGGGTTTGGGGGACTGTTTGGCCAAGCAACTGCAAGATTTTCCAGCTAGTGGCTCAAAAACCTGGCATCTTGAGCGGCGATCGCGTCCTGTCGGGGCGAAGCATTTGGCATAACCTATCGCTGAAACCGTAGATTTTCTATCCGAATGCTTCGCCCCTACTTTTTCAGCAAACCCTATCTATCGGCCAACGGAATCAAGTGGCGAGCGATGGCCCATGACTTGCCAAGATGACAGAGCGTCTATAGCTATTTTTCGGGGTTGGAAAGGGGACGGTACTGATAGCATTTTTCAAAAGTAATGGCAGATATGGTTAATTGCCCTCACCCCCCCAACCCCCCGATGTCGGGGGGGCAAGGGGGGGAGATGGGTCTAGGATACCTGCCATGAATAAAGAAAAATGGCATAACCTCATCCCTAAACCTCATTCCCGATTCCATCCAGGAATACTGTTAGGAAGTGAAAATTTATGTCACAATGACTCTATAAGGGCGATTTTTTAGTGATCGCCGAGGCCGTCTATTAATCGAATCGATGTCTTTGAAGAACGTAGCCCCAAACCGGAAACCTGACTTTCCTTTCCCATTCTTGCCACTGATAGCGGAATTTTTCTCCCTTTTGTGTTATCCGCGGGAATTTTTGAGCTATTGCTGAGATTGGCATTTTGTCACTTCCCGTTAGTTGAATTCAACAAAAGAAGCTGTTTAGGAGCAATTTATGTTACACCGCAAGATTTATCAATTCTGTATGGATGGTCAGGAAGTCTGCATTTTCTTGCGCGATCAGCAAAGATGGATTGATAATGCTCGTATTATCGATCTAGAAAGCGATCTCGTCACCATTCGCTACGAAACAGAGGAAGAAGACGAAATTAGTTCTTGGGAAGAAATGGTGCGTTTAGAAAGTATCGGTGCGGTGAGCAGAAAACTGGCATCGGTGTCGCGGACGAATCCTGATATTAATGTCTCGGAAGATTGTCCGGAAGCAGAACAACTTTATCCCCATTCTCCCGATAGCTTAGATTAATTTTGTCGATTTAAATTACAGTGGCTAGAAGTCCCGAGGTTTGAACAGTAGCCAAGGGACTTTTAGGGAATGGAAGGGAAGAGAGCCGCTAAGAATCACCACTTGTTCTAAAATTATCGTCAAAGCCCCCAGATTTTCTCTATTATAAGCTGCAGGAGCAAAATGAATTCTAATCCCTACTTCGCTGGCAAGGATATCTATCAAAAATTTGTGGCAGTAGTAATAATTTTAATTAGTTGTTGGTTAGTAACTTTTCCCGCCTTCGCTGGCTCTGCCCCTCTAGAAGTTAAAATTAGTCTAGGCTCCGGGCAAGGAGAATTAAAATTCTTTCCTAGTCAACTAGACTTTATTGCTGGACAAAAATACAAATTAATCCTCGATAATCCCAGTCCCACTAAACATTATTTTACCGCTAAAGACTTCGCTGATGCTAGTTGGACTCAGAAAGTTGAAGCGGGAAAAGTGGAGATTAAAGGGGCAATTCACGAACTAGAATTAAAACCTAATGCACAGGCAGAATGGGTAATAGTTCCACTCAAAACCGGTAAGTATAAATTAATCTGTACTATTCCGGGTCATGCCGAAGCGGGAATGGTGGGAGAAATTGCCATTAATAACCCATGAATTTAAGAAAAATTGTCTCCTTTGCTTTCCTATTATTTATTCCCCTATCGGTGGTCGCTAGTCGTCTTAATTGGGGAGATCAAGCTATTTTTATCACTGCCGCTTTATCGATTATTCCCCTGTCAATTTGGTTAAGTACGTCTGTGGAAAGAGTTGCCGTAGTCACTGGGCCAACTTTGGGAGGATTAGTTAATGCTATCTTTGGCAATACTACCACTTTAGTTATTGCCTTAATTGCCCTAAAAAAAGGCTTGGTGGACATCGTACAAGCCAGTATTACCGGTAGTATTCTCAGCGATTTATTATTATTTATGGGCATGGGAATGCTCACGGGAGGAATTCGCTACAAAGAGCAGGAATTTAAACCGATTTTAGCGCGGGTAAATGGTTCTTCTATGACTTTAGCAGTAATAGCGATCGCTTTACCAACTTTAGTAATATATACTTCTAAGGTGGTGGAAGTTGCCGATATTCTCAGCCTTTCCCTAGTCACCGCCACGGTTTTATTAATAGTTTACGGGTTAACCTTATTATTTTCCCTGAAAACCCATAGCTATCTCTACGAAGTGGGATTAAGTAACGAAAATACCCCCGACAATCAGGTTAGTGAGGAAGAAAAAGCTCAAGTCTGGATTTGGTTACTTGTGCTGCTTACTTCCACTGTAGCTGTAGCCTATGAGTCGGATTTATTTGTTGATGTAGTGGAATCGGTGATGGAAGGATTTAATCTCACTCCTCTCTTTATCGGGGTAATTTTTATTCCTTTAATTAGCGATGTTTCTGGAATAGTTACCGTCACTCAATTAGCCCTAAAAAATCAGATGGATTTAACGGTTTCCGTGGCTATGGGTGATAGTTTATTGGTGGCTTTATTCGTGGCACCTTTATTAGTTTTTATCGGTCAATTTTGGCAGCAACCGATGGATTTAAATTTTAATCCCTTTAACGTGGTGGCTTTAATTGTGGCGGTGGTTGTCACTAATTTAATCAGCTTTACTGGTCGTTCCAATTGGTTAGATGGAACCCTATTACTAGCTACCTATTTAATCTTGGCAGTGGCTTTTTATTACCATCCCACCTAGCCAAAAAAGAGATTTCGGTATTTTATGAGATTTCTGTCTTAAAATGGATCGATAGCACCTTACTGCCGCAGGATTGCTGATGATGAAAAGAGGGTTTTGGTTTGTCGTCGGGTTAGTAGTAACGATAATTCTGCTTCCTTCCCTAGTTCTTTCTAATTCCATCGGTGAACAGGGAATTTATGCTGATCGCCTGCGGGCGGAACCCTATAATTTATTAGGGCGAAAAATTGCCATCGGTCAAGTGGAAATCGGCCGACCGGCTCAGTTCGGTTATGATAAAGTGGCAGCTTGGCAGCCTCCCTATAAATTAGCCGGTGTTTTTTTTCGCGATCAAATTGCCAAACCCAACACCTATCTAGATAATCACGCCGCTATGGTGGCAACGGTGATGGTCAGTGATGATAAAAAAATCCCCGGAGTGGCCCCAAAAGCGAGATTATATTCGGGGGCGGTGGGTTCTTTGCGACGCGGTGGACAACCGGAAGAATGTCTTACTAGCCAAAATATTGCCCGACAAAATAGCGGTGATGTGCGAGCGATTAACTTTAGTTTTGGGGAATCTTTGCAAAGAGATCAACGACAGGAACCAAAATTAGATGGTCAAGCTTTATTAACTCAATGTGTTGATTGGTCATCGCGAGTTGAGGATGTTCTTTATGTAATTGCTGGTAATCAAGGTAAGGGAGGAATTCCCATTCCCACCGATCATTTTAACGGCATTACTACCGCTTATACAGCCAAAAGAGAAGGAAAATTTACTAAAGTTGATTTTGCTAATATTAGTGCTTTGCCAGTGGGTATTGGTCGCAGTTTAATTAAACGGGAAATTAATGATGGTTCGCGGCGGTCAATTAATTTAGTTGCCCCCGGCAATAAAATAGAGCTTTATGACCTCAAAGGTAAATTAAATACTGTTAGTGGCACCAGTTTCGCCGCCCCTCATATTACAGCATCCGTGGCACTTTTACAAGAATACGGCGATCAACAAATTAATCAAAAAAATCCCCATTGGAGTCTCGATTCTCGTCATCATCAAGTGATGAAGGCAGTGATGCTTAATGCTGCCGACAAAATTAAAGATACGGGCGATGGGTTACGGTTGGGTATGAGACGGACGGTCTTAACTAAAGACCAAAAAACTTGGTTAGAGTCCGATGCTTATAAAGACCCGAAAATTCCTTTAGATATGCAGATGGGGACGGGACATCTTAACACTTTTCGCGCCTACCAACAGTTTAGTAATGGTCAATGGTCGGCCGCAGAATCTATTCCTGCCATTGGTTGGGATTACAATACAGTTACCGCTAATAGTTATCAAGATTATGCCCTAGAGAAGCCCTTAAAAGCTAACAGTTTTGTTTCGATAACTTTAGCTTGGGATCGTTTGGTAGAACTAATCGATACTAATCGCAATAACCTCTATGATCTCGATGAAAGTTTCCGGGATCGCAGCCTGAATAATTTAGATGTTTATCTTTTACCTGCCCAGGAGGATAATAATACTAAATACACCTGTGCTTCCCTGAGTGATAGTGATAGTTTAGAGCATATTTTTTGTCCTGTACCTATCTCTGGAAACTATAAAATTCGGGTTCAATATCGTCAACAAGTTAACGAAAAAGAACAGGCTTTTGCTCTTGCTTGGTGGACGGTTCCCGAATAATAAAAATGATAGTAAGTAGGTAGGTGTTAAAAGTTGTCAGATACCCCCCTTATCAAGGGGGGCAGGGGGGATCGAAGGCAAAATCTATCTTCTATTTAATTAAAACCACTTACTTAAATCCTGTTGAAAAAGTATAGGGGGAGTGGGAAGATGGGAGCGAGTTTTTAAAGTTCTATTGGCAGTTAATTGTACTATCTCTGAGAGACACCTCGTTTTCTTTTCGGGATAACATCGTCAGGTATTCCCCAATAGTTTGATGCCTGAGACACATTATATAGCAATAAGTCTTCGGGCATTTTTTCTAAAATAACTCGGTTGAAATTGGCTGGATTAATATTCATTGCTCCCATCACAGCATCACCAAGTTCTTTCGATAATAGCGGAATAACTGCATTACCAATCTCACGAAAACCATGCCATATTGTGCGGTGAAACTGAAACCAATCGGGGAATGTATGTAATCTGGCGGCTTCTCGTACAGTAATACAACGAGGAATAGAATAGTGAATAGGTCTAGGAGCAGTATAGGCCCCTTTGTCGCTATTAGTTCCGGCCCGGAGAGTGTTACATAAACCAGTGGGAGAAAGCTTGAAAAAGCGACTTTTTGGTTCCACTGTACCCGGTTCGGTTACGATAAATCTATCAATCGATCTTTGGGTATGAACTGAGCCTATATGTCCATAGATTTTTGTATCTACTGTTCTTTGATGGCAAAGTTTAAAAATATCCCTTGGCTGCACTGAATATTTTTTCCTCTTACCACTATAATCTAATTTTGATGCGGGTATGCCTAAATCAGTATCGATAAAGGCTGGTATTAATTCTAAATCTGAAATCGCATCATAGACGCTGGTAAAAGCTGATTTTTTGGCTGGGTTTAAATCGACGGTCTTTGTCAAAGGATATTTAGCCATCGTCACATCTTTTCGACTACCAATTAAGATTAATCTTCTGCGCTTTTGTGGTGCGCCGTATTCACTGGCATCAAGGATTTTAATCGGCTGATTAATTGTATAGCCAATAGCTTCAAATTCAGAGATTAACTCCTCTAAAAATTGTTTATGTTTACCCGTAGCCATGCCGGGGACATTTTCAAAGATAAAATACTTGGGTTTAATTTCTGCTACAATCCGCAGATATTCAAATACAAGAGAATTTCTAGGATCATCTATTTGTCGTTTACCAATCAATGAAAAACCTTGGCAGGGGGGACCGCCGGCAATTAAACTAACATCGGTGGCATAGCCTTTTAGTTTTAATAATTCCCATATTTCTCTACTTGTTACTTTGGCTATATCCCGGCAAATAGTTTGACAATAGGGAAAGTTAAAATGATGAACCAAAGAATGGACTGCATCAAACTCCACCGCTACAGCAATATCAAATCCCGCCGCTTCTAGACCAAGAGACATCCCACCGCAGCCAGCAAATAAATCGATCGCAATTGGTCTATGTTTCACCTTGATGATTAGCTCTCTATTGTCTGCCTTTCATTATACTATATTTCTGATATAATTAACACTTTAAGTTTTATTAAGAGTGCAATTCCTTGAGCAAGTTAGTAATCAATTGATCGACTTTCTCTAATTCTTGAATAATTTGTTTAACTCTCTCTAATTCGTCGGCAGGGTTAGGCGTTTTTTTCGTTTTTATTGCTGAAGAATGAGCGATTTCACCGCGTTCTTCTCCAAAAGTATCCATATTTAGTAACCAAACTTTATCTAAGTCATCACTATCGATGCCGATTGGTAAGAGTAATTTTAATAGGTTAGTTTCTTTAATCCCATGATTTTGATCGATAACGGATTTAAAACATCTAATCGCTATGTCAATTTTTTTAGTGATTTTTAGTTTATCTTCAGGCAGATTTTTCTTACCTTTAAGAGGAGTAAGGGTGTCGGGAGGAGCTTCCATTTCTTGACCAGAAAAAGCGATTACACATAACAAAACTCCACTAGCTTTACCTTGATTATCCCAGATTTTTTTTGCTGTCAGTACGGTATCCCAAACTCGATCTTCAAGATAAGATTCAATCTCAGCATGAGCAAAAACTCGATAGGCAAAAGTTAAAGCTAATTGTCTTTCAGAATATTCATTTATCTCGCTAAATTTACGACGTAGTAATTGTTTTTTTAGTCGATTCAATTCTTTGGTTAGTTGTCTAAATCTCAGAGATTTCGGCATAGTAAAAAAACTAACTATCTTAACCCCTTAAAAATAATACGATTGTCTTCCATCTGAGGAATATTGAAGTTAATATCTAATACTTTTGATAAAGCTTGACCCCATAAATTAAAACGATTGTAAGTTGCTCTAATACTTTTAGTAGTTTTTTCTACTGAGTTCCTAAATTCATTGTCAGGGTTAGATAATAATCCTTTAAAAGCATTTTCTATCTGTTCTTTGTTTTTCTCGGCAGCTGCTCTAATTAGATCATCGCAAAAGTAAAAAACCATCACATCTAAAATTGCTCGATTGAACTGACTTCGATACTTTCCTTCTTTATATAACCAGAGACGAGAAAAGTTTTTCTCTCCAAAAATATTAATTGTTGTTTGGACAGCTTTTTCAAATTGATCAACAACATTGATAATTTCATCTGAGCGTTTTTCCCATTCTTGATTGAAATTTTGACAGGTTTTATCTAGAAGTATCTTAACATCACCGCGATAATCGGATAAATAATAATGAAAAGCTACATAACGCAATAGTATATCAGTGTCGCGCATCCGGAAATCGGGATAGGAAGATTTAAATATTTTCTTTAATGCTTGACTTTCGATCGCTCGATCATCTAAAAAATTAATAAAACCCCCTGGGTGTAATGCTTGTCTTAATTCTTGAGAAGACAAAGGGGTATTTTCCACATTGAGACGCAGAAAAATTTTATGGAGGAAACTCTCCGTTTTCCAATTACGGATAACAATCGTGCGGATAGTTTGATTATCCAGTTGGTCTAAGAAATCATTTAAATTGAAGTCATTTTCTAGATCCTGATATTGGCAGCCATTGAGATTATCTAGAAATTCTAAATCTTTTAAAGTAAAACTATTATTAGGTGTGGCACTGTCACCATAAAACTGTAAAATTGTTAGTAGGCGTTGTTTGCCATCAAGAACGATAAATTTACCTTTTTCCTTATTATTAGTAGCTAAGACAATCAGTGGGACTGGAAACCCTAGAATTAGGGATTCAATAAATCGACTTTTACGAGTAATATTCCAAGCATCTCGTCTTTGAAAGCGCGGATTGAGTTGAATATTTTCTCGAATTAATTGATCGCGGATCGTTGCGGTAGTCCAATCACTTCCAGCAACAACAGTCTCGGAGATTTCTTTGAGTTGTAGCTTTTTTTGGTTTGCTGATTCTCCTTCAATATCTTCTTCTTCTTCCGCAAAATCCACCGCTTCTATTTCTTCTAAAATCTCTAACTGTGTCATGGTAGTAATTAATCTCCTCAATTGTCTATTCTGCAAAAATCCCGCCCCAATATTTGGACGGGACTAACAATCAATCAATAATTCAATACTACTCCCATTCTATAGTTCCGGGGGGCTTAGAAGTAATATCATAAACCACGCGGTTAACTCCCTTAACTTCATTGACAATGCGATTAGAAATTGTCTCCAATAAATCATAGGGAACCCGCGACCAATCGGCAGTCATTCCGTCTTCACTGCTGACTAAACGTAGGACAATGGGATAAGCGTAGGTACGTTGATCTCCCATCACTCCCACACTGCGGACAGGCAATAAAACCGCGAAAGCTTGCCAGAAATCGTGATACATTCCCTGCTTATTAATCTCGTCGCGCACCACCCAATCTGCATCGCGCAAAATATTTAATTTATCTGCGGTCACTTCCCCTAAAATGCGAATCGCTAAACCAGGGCCGGGGAAAGGTTGACGACGAACAATTTCTTCCGGAAGACCGATCGATCGACCTAATTTTCTCACCTCATCCTTAAATAATTTTCGCAGGGGTTCGACTAATTTAAACCGGAGATTTTTCGGCAGTCCACCAACGTTATGATGACTTTTAATTTTAACCGCGACTCTTTCCCCGGTTTTGGGATCCACATTACTATCGGCCGATTCAATCACATCGGGATATAAAGTTCCTTGGGCCAGATAATCAAAGGGTCCCAAACGATTTGATTCTTCTTCAAACACCTGAATAAATTCATGGCCGATACGACGGCGCTTTTCTTCGGGATCCGTGACACCGGCCACTTGCGCTAAAAATCGCTTTCTAGCGTTGACATACTCGACTCTAATATGGAATTGCTCGTTAAATATCTGCATTAATCGTTCTGGTTCACCCTTACGCATGAATCCCTGATCGATAAACATACAGGTTAGTTGATCACCGATCGCTCGATGCAACAAGAATGCTAAGGTAGAGGAGTCCACACCGCCAGATAAAGCCAATAAAACTCGCTTATCGCCCACTTTTGCCCTAATTTCTCGGATCGATTCCTCGACAAAAGCTTCCGTGGTCCAAGTGGGTTCGCATTTGCAGATATGATAGACGAAATTCCGAATTAAGGCGATTCCTCCTACAGAATGGACAACTTCCGGGTGAAACTGCACTCCAAAGAGTTTTTTCCTGTGATCGGCAATGGCCGCACAATCGGTATTATCGGTATGAGCGAGAATTTCAAAACCCGATGGCAATTCCACGCAGGAATCTCCGTGACTCATCCAAGCGGTGGAACCGTCCTCGACATTGGTTAATAAATCGGTAGGATCGTTGATAAATAGGGATGCTTTGCCGTATTCGGCCCGTTTTGCCCGTTCTACCCTGCCCCCTAACTGCTGTACCATCAATTGCATCCCGTAGCAAACTCCGAGGACGGGTACACCTAAATTCCAAATTTCGGGATCACAGTGGGGCGCTCCAGGATCATAGACGGAATTGGGACCGCCCGAAAGAATTATTCCTTTCGGGTTGATTTGGACCAACTGTTCGGCGCTGGTACGATAGGAGAGAACTTCCGAGTAAACATTGGTTTCCCGGATTCTGCGGGCGATTAATTCAGAATACTGGGAGCCAAAGTCAAGAATGATGATTATTTGACGATTAAGGCTATTAGTGAAGGACTCTGAGGGCAAAGTCTCTTGAGGGGTAGGAAGGGGGGTTTGAGTTGTCACTGCGATCAAAAAAAGAAACTGGCAGGAAAAGGTTAAAGATTTGTAAACTAAATCGGCTATTGTTCTGGAAATAAGCTACAATAGTATGGCCTTATTAGTTTCATTTTTTAAGACTAAATAGGGCTTGCTGAATAAATGTGAAATGTAGGCAAAGTAAGGGTTTTGGGGCTTTACGAGCGAAACAGGTGCAAGATTTTGAGAGAATCGTCGTTCAAAACCTTGCGTCTTCATCGGCCCGCGTCCTGTAGGGGCGAAGCATTCGGGCAATAACCTATCGGTGAAACCGTAGATTTTCTATCCGAATGCTTCGCCCGTACTTTTTCAGCAAGCCCTAAATATTCCCACGATCATAGCACGGTCACTAGGGAGTGACTTGTAGATTTTGCAAAAATTTAAGGCCATTTTCGCTTTTGCTGATCAAAGAACGAGAGCGATCGAATAAAATACAACCGACCCCAAGATGACCGTTACTGTGGTTATAAACGTATTCTTGGCAACGGCGATCAATCGTATTAGCCATTTCTCCATAGATGCGTTCCACCCAATTATCGCCCGTTTGCCGGTCTAATTGACGCAGATATTCCAGACCGTTTTCGCTGGTGCTACTGTCAAAAATTTGCCGGAGATGGGGGGTAGCTAAACCCATTTTAGCGGCGTAGGCGGTGAGAATTTCCCGACGACCATCGGCCAGATGATGGTGAGTCTGAAAGATTCCCCCGGCAAGTTTAATTAATTTACCGTGATAACCAAACAAAAGAATTTCAGAGATTCCCTGTAATTGTGCCTCTAATAACATCGGCCCGATCCAATTGGCTGTTTTTACCAAAATATCAGGATTAATACCCATTTGAGGGGCTAAATCTAAGCCATTTTCCCCGATACAAAACACCAAGCGATCAAAACGAAGGGATAAATTTTTTAATTGCTTGCGAAAGATTTCCAACTGTCCGGGAGCGCTCAGGGGTTGGGAAATGCCAGTGGTACCCAACAAAGATAATCCCTCTACCACGCCAAAAGCGGCGTTAGAAGTCCTTGTGGCCAGTTTTTTGCCTTCTGGCAGGATAATCGTCACTTTGATGCTTTGTTGGGGCAGTAACAGGGGTCTGAGGTTTTCTTGCAGCAGACGCTGGGCATAACTATAAATAGCTGATTTTCCACCATTATCAACCTGTAGGCCGATTCCTTCGCCGCCTTGAATCTCTATCTCTTGATTACCCGTTTTTCTTTCTACTAACGCCCATATAGGGGTATTTCTAGTTAAATCTAAATTATCCCCCGGATCGCTGCGGGTGATGGCTAGGGCAGCATCGGGGTTGAGTCGGGCAACTTGTTCGATGGCAATTGTAACGGCTTCTGGCGGTTCTAAAAGATTAAAAGTAACGGAATTTAGCTCATTTTCGCCGTGGAGATGCTGGAGAGATGCGATCGCACTGGCACAGGCAAAAACTGGTAAACTGTAACCGGAACGGGGTGGGGAGATAGACATGAATAGGGTCGATAGCCAATCAAATTAGCCGTGATCTGATTATAGAACTAGGGGGCAACCGCTGCTATTTTTGATCATTCTTTGACATCCTCACCACGCTATCTTTTTAAGGATAGTGGCTGAATGGGTTTGATGCTTGACCCAAAAAATGCCTAATCGCTTAGATATTACCTCCATGTTGTCAACTGATTTTAATTATTTTCATTAGCAATAATTTGCTGAATTTGTTGTTTTAATTTAGGTAAATTATCTTTAATAACTCCCCAAACTTCATCTACATTGATTCCCGTGTAGCTATGGATTAAAATATCTCGAAACCCTGCAATTTTACGCCAAGTAATTTCAGGATATTTTTTTCTAATCTCAGGAGAGAGTTGTTTAACAGCTTCTCCAATGACTTCAAAACAGCGAATCACAGCATCTTGAATTAATAAGGATTGATAGAATCTGTCTTTTCCCTCCTGTGTATAAGATTCGATTCGTTCAATTCTGTCTAAAATATCACCTAAATAAATTAAGTCATCATTCATAAAGGAATCACCTCTTTCATGATTCTTTCCCGAAAACAATCTCGTAAACTGTTAATAGTAGCCACATCAACCTTACAGCCTAAATAATCTTCTAAGTCTTGAATTAAACCAATTCTATCTAATAAGTTGCGCCCTTGTTCCATTTCTACTAAAAAGTCAATATCACTGTCATTGCTGTCTTCTCCTCTGGCAACTGATCCAAATATTAGAATATTAAATGCTCCATGTTTTCGAGCAATTTTTATAATATTTTCTCGTCTTTCTTTAAGAAGTTGATAGCGTTTCATTTTCATAATTTCCCGAATCACTCAATATTTTTTTGGGCAAGCAATATTAGTTTTTCCTACAATAATTATAGCATTTTACCCGTACATAACCAATATAAGGGTTCAATTAGTCCAAAAGGTTGCCATTCTTGAGGATTTCTAATCACGGCCGATGTTCCCTCTTTACTTTTTGATTGAATAATTGAATTTGGTTCGCAATATTTACCAAATACTCCGAAGGATGAAGTGGTAAAATATTCAACTTTTCCCTTGTCCTCCTGAGTCCAATTTTCTAGGATTGCATACATTTTAGGAAAGCGTCTTTGTACCAGACCACGAGGATCATCTCGATTAACCCAAAGTTCTGATAAATCACATTTCGTGACAGCAAAAGCGATACGACAACCTTGCGGGTTACGCTGTGTTAAATCTGTAGTAAATTTTTCTAAAGACTTAGCATATACCTCATCTTCTCGATGAGATGTTCCATCTATTGGTAAGAAATATCCACCTATATCACTAAATAAATCATCATAATATTCTGTGAAGTTATTAGATGATGAAAACTCTTTAATATCTCTCAAGAGAGTATCTGGCATATCGTAGATATCAAATGAAACTTCTTCTGTATTTTTAGCCCAAAATAATCCTTTTATTTCCAGAGTAATAGTAAAACGATATAAAGGATGATCGCAAAAGCTACGGTTAAATTCTGTTGGGTTTAACATCACTTGCTCTTTTAAAATGTTTTCTGCCTTATAACTCAATTCTTTTGCAAACGGATAACTCGGTGTTACTTGACAAGATAAGACCTTTTTAGATTTTACCTGATGTTTTTGATGATAAGCTAAAGTCGCAAGATAAGTGCTTAATCCTGCTGCATAAGAACCTATACCGATGATAATAGTCATAACATTTACCTCACAGAAATAATGTGTTTAAAAAGGTTGAATAACTGGACTATTAACCCCACCTACAAACCCATCAAAGACCAATTCAAGAAAAAGAAACTTAGCTGACATTGAGCAGTTAATGGCGGTGGGAGCCTCGCTTTCTTGGCTGAGTAAAAGGCAGTATAAATGAACTTCCCCGTTGACAAAAGGCCATAACATCTGCTGTAGGAGGGATTAAGAGTATTCAAACCAATCGTCCCCAAGTCCTCCAATAAAGTCCGAAAACTAGGCCCGGGAAAGTTCTCTTAATTCCTTTTTTTCTTTATAGGGGTATTTCTAGTTAAATCTAAATTATCCCCCGGATCGCTGCGGGTGATGGCTAGGGCAGCATCGGGGTTCAGTCGGGCAACTTGTTCGATGGCAATTGTAACGGCTTCTGGCGGTTCTAAAAGATTAAAAGTAACGGAATTTAGCTCATTTTCGCCGTGGAGATGCTGGAGAGATGCGATCGCACTGGCACAGGCAAAAACTGGTAAAGTGTAACCGGAACGGGGTGGGGAGATAGACATGAATAGGGGCTATAGCCAATCAAATTAGCCGTGATCTGATTATAGAACTAGGGGGCAACCGCTGCTATTTTTCTCAAAACCCTGCAATTTTACGCCAAGTAATTTCAGGATATTTTTTTCTAATCTCAGGAGAGCGTTGTTTAACAGCTTCTCCAATGACTTCAAAACAGCGAATCACAGCATCTTGAATTAATAAAGATTGATAGAATCTGTCTTTTCCCTCCTGTGTATAAGATTCGATTCGTTCAATTCTGTCTAAAATATCACCTAAATAAATTAAGTCATCCTTCATAAAGGAATCACCTCTTTCATGATTCTTTCCCGAAAATAATCTCGCAAAATGTTAATAGCATCTACATCAACCTTACAGCCTAAATAATCTTCTAAGTCTTGAATTAAACCAATTCTATCTAATGAGTTGCGCCCTTGTTCCATTTCTACTAAAAAGTCAATATCACTGTTATTGCTGTCTTATCCTCTGGCAACTGCTCCAAATATTAGAATATTAAATGCTCGAAAAAATCGAGCAATTTTTATAAAATTATCTTGTTTTTCTTGAAGAAGTTGATAGCGTTTGATTTTTATAATTATCTCTTTGACTAAAGCCTTGTTATACTCATTTTCTGAGTCTGTTATTTTTCCATTTTTCGGTTTTTTTTTCGGTGTATAACTATTACTAGGGTATGGAAGCTCTTCCCTGATAACCACTGTATTCTCTGCTGGTAGTTAAAGGATGAAAACGAATTTGACTTTTTTTAAATAAACTCAAATAAGTAGTCGTGCCAAATTAATTTCCTAGTCGAGACAGGAGACAGGAGACAGGAGACGGGAGACAGCTATTAGGGATCGGATTTGAGTTTTCAGTTCACTGTTTCCTCACACCAGAAGTCTGACGGAGTAGTGGCTTAGATGTGTAATTAATTTTGCTTAGGTACTTAATGATCTATTGTCTTAAGCGATCGCTTTTCTTTTCTGGTGCATTAACAAACTATAGTAGGTCTGACAGCATTTCTCATCATTGAAACTGCCTGGGGGAAATTTTAGTACAAATGCTCGGACTGGTAACTCCGGCGCTCCCGTGCCATCTTAACGGGTAATCTGGATAGTCAATAGCTGATTACGGCCAATTCTTTGTCACCCCGTCAGAGCAAGAGCAAAGCAGGAACAGAAGCAAAGCTCAACCCAATGATTAGCTAATGGTATCGATAAACATCTTCAATGCTGCTTTTGAGAAGGAGACGGGTTGCTAAAGCCTCTATAATAAGTAGCCATAGAGATGCCGACAACTTCCCCTGTCGATAGCGAATAAGGAGAAAAAAAACCCAGTGTTTGTCCTCAAAGGTTACGAGTATTTTCTAGGATTTCTGCTCGCTTGCAGTTTAGTACCAATCCTATCCCTAACTGCCTCCAAAGTCCTGCGGCCTAGTGGTGGCGGTCCAGAAAGACGCACCACCTATGAATCGGGGATGGAACCGATCGGCGGTGCTTGGATTCAGTTTAACATTCGTTATTATATGTTTGCCCTTGTTTTCGTGGTTTTTGACGTGGAAACCGTCTTTCTCTACCCTTGGGCGGTAGCTTTCAATCAATTGGGCCTATTAGCTTTTGTAGAAGCACTGATCTTTATTGCTATCCTTGTGGTTGCTCTCGTCTATGCTTGGCGAAAAGGAGCCTTAGAATGGTCATAATGGCCATAATTTTCCTTATTTTTGACTTTTCATGAGAGGATAACCCGATGAGTCCCAACCCTACCAGCGAATTTAAGCAAATTATCGCACAACAAAGCGAAAAAATCCTCAATCCCATCGAACGTACGAAAGTTACCCAGGATTTATCGGAAAATGTCATCCTGACTACCGTTGATGACCTGTATAACTGGGCGCGTTTGTCAAGTCTTTGGCCGATGCTCTACGGTACAGCTTGCTGTTTTATCGAGTTCGCGGCCTTGATTGGTTCCCGTTTTGATTTCGATCGCTTTGGTTTAGTTCCCCGTTCTAGTCCCCGGCAAGCCGATTTAATCATCACTGCCGGTACAATCACCATGAAAATGGCCCCCGCTTTGGTGCGTCTGTATGAAGAAATGCCGGAACCTAAATACGTTATCGCCATGGGTGCCTGTACGATTACGGGGGGAATGTTCAGCAGTGACTCCACCACCGCAGTTAGAGGGGTAGATAAACTTATCCCCGTGGATGTCTATATACCCGGTTGTCCCCCCCGTCCGGAAGCGATTATCGACGCGATTATTAAACTGCGGAAAAAAGTCGCTAACGAATCTATTCAAGAACGGGGGACTGTCCTCCAGCAAACCAATCGTTATTACAGCACCACCCACAAAATGCAGCCCACGGAACCGATTCTTACGGGTAAATATCTACAATCGGCCACCCGTCAAGCACCTCCGAAAGAGTTACTAGAAGCCACCGGTATGCCTGTTCCCCCCGCTCTTTTGACCACGAAACAAAAGGAAGAAATTTAAATGACTGAAGAAACCACAGCTATTGTGCAAGCTGGCCCCACTTCGATTTGGTTAAGCGAAAATGGTTTTGATCATCAAGCTTTAGAAGCTGACCATAGTGGTGTGGAATTGATTAAAGTAGAAGCAGACTTTTTAATTCCTCTGGCCACTGCTTTATACGCTTATGGCTTTAATTATCTCCAATGTCAGGGTGCTTACGATTTGGGACCAGGGAAAGAATTAGTTAGTTTCTATCATCTGGTCAAAGTAACCGATAATGTCGATAGTCCCGTGGAAGTGCGCTTAAAAGTCTTTCTTCCCAGAGATAATCCCCGGGTTCCCTCGGTTTACTGGATTTGGAAAGCCGCTGACTGGCAAGAACGAGAAAGTTATGATATGTTCGGCATTATTTATGAAGGACATCCCAACCTGAAACGGATTTTAATGCCGGAAGATTGGGTCGGTTGGCCCCTACGCAAAGATTACGTTTCTCCCGAATTCTACGAACTACAGGACGCTTACTAAGTCGAGAAACTAATCACTAATATCGGGTTAGAAGATATTTCTACCCCGATTTTTGCTATTGACTATTTAGTCGGTTAAATCTACATTTCGTAGCCAAATTTATTGGCATCTACTTCTTGTAAATTAATATCGATTAAACCGTATTCTGACCAGCGTTGGGAAACCTTGACCGCCATGGCCGGATCCGACTCCAAAGGTTCCCCCCACTCGTGGTCTGTTTCAGGATACATTTTAGTGGTGGCATCAATTCCCATTCTCCCCCCCAAACCGACCTTTTCGCTGGCAAAATCGAGGCTATCAAAGGGGGTTTCCGGGAGAATAAACACATCGCGAACCGGATCCACTTTAGAACTAATTGCCCAAACCACTTGCCGGGGGTCGCGAATATTAATCTCCTTATCGACGACGATGACAAATTTAGTATAGGTGAACTGGGGTAAGGCACTCCAAAAAGCTAAGGCCGCTCGTCGCGCTTGTCCGGGATAGGCTTTATCAATGGAGATAATCGCCGCTTTATAGCTTAAAGCTTCCATCGGCAGGAAAAAATCCCTGATTTCCGACACCTGTTGCCGTAAAATCGGCGTATAAATACGATTAAGAGCGATCGCCATCATCGCTTCTTCCTTGGGAGGACGACCGCTAAAAGTGGTTAAATAAATGGGGTCGCGACGATGGGTCATGCAGTGGAAATGAATCAGGGGTGAATCTTCCACACCGCCATAGTAACCCATGTGATCACCAAAGGGTCCATCTGGCAATACCTCTCCGGGGGTAATTGTTCCTTCGAGGACGATTTCTGAGTCGGCCGGCACTTCCAAATCAAGGGTTTTACACTTGGCTAACTGTACCCCAGAACCGCCGTACAATCCCGCAAACAGCCATTCTGAGAGATCTACGGGGATAGGAGTGGCAGCGGCCATGATAATTAGAGGATCAACCCCCAAAGCGATGGCTATTTCTAGTTTTTTGCCCATTTGTGCCGCTTTTCGCAGGTGACGCGCCCCACCGCGCACGGATAACCAGTGGACGGTCATGGTATTGTGAGACTGTAGCTGTAAGCGATAGACACCGACGTTAGGGGTTCCCGTTTCGCAATCTTTAGTAATTACTAGCCCTAGGGTGATAATCTGGCCTGCATCCCCCCGATAGGGGCGAATCATCGGGATTTTCTTTAAATCTACTTCATCCCCTTCTAAAATCACCTGTTGACAGGCAGGAAAAAAGTTACGGTTGGGTTTGGCTTTCAGGACATCAAACAACACTTTACCAAAATCGATCGCTTGGGAGAGTTTTTTCGGCGGTTTCGGTTGCTGCAAGAGGGCGAGTTTTTTGCCTAAATCTTCCAATTCTTCGGGTTTATTCAGGTTCATCGCCCAACAGATGCGTTCTACCGTTCCCATCAGGTTAATAGCGACGGGAAACTCAGCCCCTTGCACGTTTTCAAACAGTAGGGCCGGTCCCCCCACCTGTAGCATCCGATTAGCGATCTCGGCAATTTCTAAATCGGCAGAGACCGATGCACTAATGCGGCGTAATTGCCCACGCTCTTCTAAAAGCTTAATAAATCCTCGTAAGTCTCTAGCCATGATGAAGAAATGTAAATAAATCCCTGTCTCTATTATCTCTTAGGGCGGCAGTTTCCGTCGGGGATAGTCACCGTTTTGAGAGTTTGAGGCGATTCTCGTCTAGAATTAAGGAAAAAAATCCCCATCTTGCCAGGGTCATTCCTAACCCTAAATTTATGCTTATCCAGCCAGGAGGTCAACATGATTAAGGATATTGAAATTAGTAATTTTAGATGTTTTGAGCATACCAAAATTGAAGGCTTTGAGCGAGTTAATTTAATTGGTGGTAAAAACAATTCAGGGAAAACTGCCCTGTTAGAGGCTTTAATTGTTGCTGACAAGCCTGAAAATATTTTATTTTTAAGATACTTGATAAGAGAACCAATAAAAATTCATCAGGCATTACCAAAACAGACTTTTGAAAATTTATTTTTTAGGCAAAATCAGCCGCAAGAAATGTTGATTAAAACCCAAAACGAGAATAAACAAGAAACGGAAAATAGAATTATATTCTCTGAAAACATTTCAGAAGAGTTATCAAGAAGCACCAAAATATTTGGGTTATTTGGTGGATTAGATTTGTTATGGGATTTTATAGAAGGAGAATCGTATTTTCCAAAAGGTATAATACCTACTTTGCGATTTAATATAATCGATAAATTCTCAGAAAAGAGTGAGGAATTTATTATAATTGCCACACCCAAAAATTATTTAAATATTAGCTTGAATGGACAATACATAAAACCATTCGACTATAGCTCAGAAAGTGTCAAGAATATGCCAATAATCACAACATCAATGGGAGAAATTAATGCCGATCTAGTCGAAGATTATGAACTTATTGTTTTTCAAGGCAAAAAAAATGAAGTGCTAAATTCTATTCGCATTCTCGATCCATGTATTGAAAATGTTGAGAGTTTTTATCTTGGTTCACCTAGTTTATATCTGACTAGAAAAGGAGAAAATCGTTTACCAATATCACTATTTGGAGATGCTATCAATCGCTTAGTTCAGATAATAATGAAATTAAAGGAAAGTTCTATTTTATTAATTGATGAAATTGAAAACGGTATACATTACACTAATCAAAGAGAGTTTTGGAAAACTTTATTCCGATTAGCTATCGAACTAGATAGCCAAATTTTTGCCACAACTCATAGTTTAGAGATGATCCAAGCTTTTGCCGATGTGGGGTTAGAATATTATCCAGAAGAGGGGGCCTATTTTGAACTAGCAAGGAGTCCCAGAACTGATAAAATTATCGGTATTAAAAGTGAATTAGATATCTTAGATTACGCGCTCAAGCATAATGATCGAATCAGAGGTGAGACGGAATAGAACGAGAAAATTATCGTAGCCTTGAACAACGACTGAAACGACTTAATAACACCCTGCTTAAAGATGATATTCAAAAGATAGGTATTGTTTTAGATTTAGATGAACAAACCAGACAAGAAAGACTTGCTGTGGTTAGTCAATGTATTCAAAGAGTTTTTAGAGAAGCAGTCAGGATAGATGATACCCAAAAGCTATTTCAATTAAATGCTTCTACGAATACTCAAATAGGTTGTCATTTTCTTCATGTTAATGAACAGGGGGAACTAGAGACAGTGTTGAGAGAAATTAAAACCCAAGATTCTCCCCATGCTGATTGTGTAGAAGCTTGGCGATCCTGTCTTGCACAAAAAAATATTGATATAAATCGTAAAAAAATTGATAAATTGTGGATTCAAAACTATATCAGGGAAGATACACCATCACAGAATGAAAAAAGAGCGGCTAAGAAATATTGTAATTTATCCCATGCTTTAACCAAAAAAGACATTTGGAACTTTGAGCATGAGGTATTAAATGAACTCAAAGAATTTTTACAACTATTTGCTATCTAATCAAAAATCCCCCTAGAAATCTAGAGGTATCGAGGGATATATGGAGGGCAAGTTAATCGAGAATCACGTTGGCAAGGTTTGAGCTATCACCACTACAATAAAATCACTACCTGACATTGTAACCCAACCGCCGGAATAGGGACGCTATCCTATCGAGGCCGGTTAAACTCCTTATCGCTCTTCTGGAACTCTGGCAAAAATCTTACAGTCTCTCAACTCTGGCTCTCTTATGGGGTAAGCCTTCAAGCGAGTGCTAACTAACAGAAACCCGAAATTTGAGTTTTTATTAGCAAAAAAGTTAGCGTTCGCTTGTCAAGCAAGGGTTCCAGAATCTAGATTCGGTCAGGGATTTCCGAAAGTCCCAGAAAAGCCATAGGCAGTCCGAGCATTTGTACTAAAATTTCCCCTACGCAGTTTAAATTCAGTAGAGCTTACAACCTTCCCAACACCCAACTAAGGGCCAACTACTCAAAATCGTTATGACTATGATATATTTGTTAAGGAATGTAAAAATAGTTGCATTTTCCCAGAAACTAGATTAAGGAGATTAAAAGTATGACCGCCGAAGGTTGCTTAAGAGTCGGACAAGCGGCGCCGGATTTCACCGCGACCGCCGTTTTCGATCAAGAGTTCAAAACCATCAAATTGTCGGATTATCGGGGTAAATACGTCGTTTTATTCTTCTATCCCCTCGATTTTACCTTTGTTTGCCCCACGGAAATTACCGCTTTCAGCGATCGAGTTAGCGAATTTAGCAGTATCAACACCGAGATTTTAGGGGTGTCCGTCGATAGCGAATTTGCTCACCTAGCATGGATTCAAACCGAGAGAAAATCCGGCGGTGTCGGTGATGTGGCCTATCCTTTGGTGTCGGATCTAAAAAAAGAAATCAGCACCGCTTACAATGTTCTTGACCCAGATGCGGGGGTATCCCTGCGCGGTCTCTTTATCATCGATAAAGAAGGTGTTATCCAACACGCTACTATTAATAATCTTTCCTTCGGTCGCAGTGTCGATGAAACCCTCCGCACTCTGAAAGCGATTCAATACGTCCAATCCCATCCGGATGAAGTTTGTCCCGCCGGTTGGCAAGAAGGCGATGCTACCATGGTTCCCGATCCTGTGAAGTCAAAAGTTTACTTCGCGGCAGTTTAGTTAAAAGTCCTCAGCAGTCCCTCAGCTATAGATGGAAGGACACTTTTACGGGGGTGAATTATTTCACCCCTCATTTTAATCGGAAAATTTTCTGGAAAATTTGGCCCATTAGCCATGACCTCATCTAGAATACTGGTCAGCAAGTCTAGAAAGAGTTACGGCGATCTATGACTACCAGTAATTATGATTCCGAGTTGACAGTTTTGGGATTACCCGCAGCCAAAGGTAGATGGTTATTAATACCTCTAGGAATGGGCGTTTTACTCTGTTTAGGGACGGTGTACTCTTGGAGTATCTTTAGAAAACCCCTAGAAACAGAATTAAATCTCAGTGCCACGGAAAGCCTATTACCCTACACTGTCGCCCTAGTATTTTATGCCGCTTCTATGCCGATTGCCGGTTTTTATATCCCCCGGGTAGGTACTCGCCGGATGACCGCTATCGGCGGAATTATCGTCGGTTTGGGCTATATTCTCGCTAGTTTTGCCGCTCAGATCCAGACAATTATTCTGACCTACGGAGTCATTGCTGGCACGGGAGTCGGCATCGCTTACGGTGTTCCTATGGCAGTGGTGGCGCGCTGGTTTCCCGACAAAAAAGGTTTAGCGGTGGGTTTAACCATTATCGGATTTGGCCTTTCTCCCCTGATTACCGCACCTTTAGCCAATCGATTGATCAATGAATATAGCGTTAGACCAAGTTTAAGATTTTTGGGGATTATCTTTACAATAATTATTGTGATAATTGCGATCACAATGAAGTTACCCCCTCAAGACTGGCAACCCCCCGCAAATTTAGCTAATCGAAAATCCGACTTTCCGGCCAATTATCCAGTGAATATGCTGAAAAGTCGCTCATTTTATGGCTTATGGCTTTGCTATGCCATTGGTGCTTTAATTGGCTTGAGTGCTATCGGTATTTCTAGTCCCGTCGCCGAGGAAATTATCCAGATTGAGCCGGGGTTAGCCGCTAGTAGTGTGGCTTTATTTGCTTTGTTTAATGGTATTAGTCGTCCTTTGTTCGGTTGGTTAAGCGATCGCTGGAAACCCCATTATCTAGCGATCGGAGCCTATACACTCATTTTGATCGGTTGCCTGTTGATGGTCAAGGCCGAAAAAGGGGCGGTTACTAGCTATCTAGTGGCTTTTTGTCTATTTTGGTTTTGTTTAGGGGGATGGTTAGCCCTAGCTCCCGCTACCACTCTCCACTTCTTTAATCCTGACCACTACGCCCAAAATTACGGTCTTGTTTTTACTGCCTACGGTGTCGGCGCTTTGATCGGCACTTTAGTAACTGGTAGAATTCGCGATTGGTTCGGTACTTACACTTATGCTTTTTATGCTATGGCTGTATTGGCAATACTGGGCATTTTTCTGGCTAGTGCCTTACTGAAAAGAGAGCGAGCGCAGCTAATCAATCCTAGCTAGGGGAGTTTTACTCACATCCTGATTAGCCAGTTAATCTTAGCCTGGAGTAGATACTGCTACCATTTTATCTCAATTAACAGTAAAAGTTGGCTACAGATAACTAGGATTACCATGATTCAGCCAACCCTATTTAGGTAGCGATCGCCGTCATTGGAGGGCTTCAGTTTGCGTTTGAGGGTAAAAGTTGCGCCGATTGTGCCGAGGGCAAGGAGGCTGAGGATAGAGGATGGTTCGGGGACTGACATAGGTCCCTCACCCGGACCATACTGATTCAGGCGGAAGTTATTGAGATGGGGACTGGTAGCGAGCCAGTTAGGACTTTCTTCAGTTGGTATGGTTCTGTCAGGCAGCACGTTGGTGATGTGATAGGTATTCATGATGTTTAGGTAATCTGGCAGGGTCGTACTTGATGTCCATGACCATTCCAGAACAGTTGAAAAGTCGGCAGCACTAGCTGTTGCCATCCCTCCTAAAGTCGCTACAGTACCGCCTCCAGCAAGTGCAATATTGAATAACTGGCTCTTCTAGGTTCTGTGTGATAAGTTTAACTTATATAGGATCGATCAATCTTTGTGTCCTTTGTGTCTTTGTGGTTCCTTCCACTCGCTCGCTAGGAAGAATGTATCTTAGAATACATTTTGCCCACCAAACCTAAGAGAGCCAAAACGGCTCTTCTGATTTCTGTGTGGAAACGAGTTTTATACTGATAGTTTCTTCCCCACAATAGTCCTAAAAGTTATGCCCGATAAGCACTTCAGGATTCCCTAAGCAAAAATTATCACACAAATTCGAGAAGAGCCGAAAAACCTTCATTGTAGAAACTACTATTGAGAACATTTTCAATAATTGATTTTTTCTGAGAAAAAAATATAATTCTTCACCTTGATAAAAATTAATCATTGTAGCTATAGTCCTTACTGGCAACAGGTTTTAAGCAATATATTAGTAAAAATTATCAATTGAATGTTAAGAATTGCGGAAAGTGGGATCAAAAGCTACAATTTTACAAATCTTTGCATTCGTGGTCTAGATTGCGCTCGCCATCGGGGCATAATCTGAGAATAAGCGATTTAAATCCGTCTTAGCTTACAAGGACGTTAGACGGCAGTGACCATTCAGGACATTCTCAACGAATTTAGAGAGGCGCCAACATCTAAACGGGACATGGGCGACAAGTTCGAGTGTTTGGTGTTGGCCTATCTGAAAAATGCCCGATGTTTGAAGGTTTTTCTATTCATCCTTTCCGTCTAAACTGATAGGGTGAATAGGGTCAACTTCTACATTCCGCTCGCTGCTCCCCGCTCCCATTCAGTCTTAACCGGTAATTTAGAGACACCAACAGCTTATCCGCCTAAAATAGCAATGCCTACGCCGATTAACAGAATTAATCCGCCATAAATGACTTCTTGGGCTGGTATTTCACCAAAAATGAACACTCCTAACAGACTAGCGGCAATTGGCTCTAATAAAATTACCATGGTTACTATTGTCGGTGCTACCCATCGCAAAGCCCAGTTAAAGCTAGTATGACCGATTAATTGCGGAAAAATCGCCATCATTAACACATAAACATACACGGATAGGGGATAGCTTTCGTAATCTTGACCAAATAAAAAAACAGAAGGTAATAAGGCTAATCCTGCGGTAGTGTAGGCTACAGTTATATAATTCTTAATATTTAAGCCCTTTCTTTGTGCTTCCCGTCCGAGGAGAATATAACCACTGACGAGAATTGCCCCCATTAAAGCCAAGCTATTGCCCAATAAAGGGTTAGGATAAGAACTACTGACATCTCGATCGGCTAAAACAATCAATAATCCCCCCGTTAGAGCCACAAAAATGCCTATAAAGGTTAATTTGCTCGGTTTTTCTCGAAACCACCACCAACCCAACAGGGAAACCCAGAGGGGATTAGTAGTGACTAAAGTGGTAGAAGCGGCGATCGAGGTGTAGGATAGAGAACTAATCCAAGTAGCAAAATGGAGAGCTAAACAAAATCCTGCCCCCACTGCGTAATAATAGGCTTGAATGGGGACTTTTTGGCGTGATAAGGTAAACCAGTTCGGAATTAGGACAACGGAAGCCAAGATCAGACGAGAAGTCGCTAAAAATAAACTAAATGCGATCGTAGCATTACCTACCGCTTCGATCGCTAACCGGATAAAAATTGCCGATGCAGAAACCGACACCACACCGATAGTTAAAATAAAAATAATTTTGGCGTTAGAAGGAGGCAAAATAGGCTACGCTTACGCGATGATCAATGATGTTGTTCACCAGTTATTTTAACCGCAGGCAGGAGTCGGTCGTCAGGAGATAGGGTGATAGGGTTTTGGGGTGATAGGGTGATGAGACAGCTTCCCCACTTCCCCACTTCCCCAC
>NZ_CAIP01000408.1 GCF_000297435.1 Microcystis sp. T1-4
TAAAATATCTTTTCTTTTTTGCCACCAATAGGTAAGGAGAAAATAAATAAGAGAATGAAGAATTAATACTCCCCAATTCAATAACAAATTATTGATAGATAATTGATAAACTTGATTGGCATCCTCAAAGGGTAAAGGGAAATTAAAACTATTTTGTTCTTTCGCTTCTGCAATCATAGCTTCCACCTCTACTAATACACCGTAGGCAGCAATTGACCAGCGACTAATCATCAACCATGATAGATATTTTCCCAGATATTCTAAGTTAAATAATACCCCAGCAAAGATAATCTGAGGGATTAAAATTAAAGGTAAGGCACTATTTGCTTGGGTGATATTACTAACGCCAGCAGAAATTAATAAACCGAGATTAATTGCCGCAAATATAGTTAAAAATGTGGTAATAAAACAGCCAATTAACCAAGTCATTAATTCCGGTTGCGGGTCAGTAAATCCCCAAAATATCACGCAGGTAATGACAATTGTTTGCAGAAAAGCTAAGGCTGCTAAAACCAGACTTTTTGACAATAAATAGGGTAATAATCCCAGATTAACTAATCTTTCTCGCCGATAAATTGGCGATTCTTTGACAATTTCCTGTAGGGAACAGGCAAAACCTACCCATAATTCCGCGCAGGTAAAAACAAAGAGAGTTTTTAAGGCTAAAGGTGCGGATTGGATAGCCTGCTCAAAACTGGGATTATCCCCCAAAAATAAAGGATTTTCGTCCCCTAAAACCATGGCCATTAATAAAATTCCGATCGGGGCGGTTAATAGGGATAAAATTAAACTAACCTGATCGCGGATAATTAATTGGCTATAGCGTTGACATAAAACCTGTAGTTGTAGCCAAAAAGACTGTTGAACCTGTTGCGGTTTACTCTTATTTTGCTGAAATACTTTACCTATTCTTGCTTCAATATTATTTTTGTAGTAGTTGGATTGTTGGAAACGTTGGCATTCTTGCTCAACTTTTTCGCTAGTTTCCAGATGAATATAAATATCGGCAAAATCCCCCTGAGGTAAAGAGAAAAAATTTAAGGCCTCCCCCGGAGAACCAAAATAACATAAATTGCCCCCTTGACCGAGAAAAACTAATCGATCGCAGAGATTGATATTATTAGTAGCATGGGTGACTAGGAGAATTGTTCTGCCTTCTTTGGCCAATTTTGCCAGCAGTTCCATCATCTTTTTATCTAAACCGGGGTCTAATCCCGAGGTGGGTTCATCTAAAAAGAATAATTTGGGATTGGCTAATAATTCTACCGCAATACTCACCCTTTTTAACTGACCACCACTTAAGTCTCTGACTAAAGTATTTCTTCTTGCTAACAATTCCACCTGCTGCAGGGTTTTCTCGATCACTTCTTGGCAATTAATATCCGGAGGTAGCCTTAATTTAGAGGCATAATATAACACTTCTCCCACAGTTAAATCCCTGTGAACGATATCGTATTGGGGAACATAACCGATTTGGGTGCGATAGATATTAAAATTCTGGCGCAGCTCTTCCCCATTCAGATAAACTGTCCCGGAGGTGGTGGGTTCAATTCCTAATAAAGTCTTTAATAAAGTCGATTTTCCCGCACCACTTCCCCCGACAATCGCCACTAATTGACTCGGTTCGATCGGTAAGGAGATATGATTGAGAATTATCAAGGGTTGTTTCTTTTTATCCCGCACCATCCTGACGATATTTTCGGCATCTAGACGGATATTATCCCCCGTATCTAATAAAACTAATTCATCTCCCTGCAAACAAAAACTATAGGGGCCGATTCTCACCGTACAACCGTTGGTTAAAATGGCACTACCCGATACTTTTTGTCCGTCGATAAAGACTCCATTGGTGCTTTGGTCGTGGAGAATATAACGATTTTGGTTATCGCTGTCGATAATCGCGTGTTGTCGGGAAATTGTCGGCGCGTCTAAAACCACAGTCGCAGCATTATCTCGTCCTAAAACTACACTGCGATGGCCTAGGGAAACCGATTTAAAAGCTAAAGGGGGGCTTTTTACCAGTTGGTTAGGATGATAATAGGTAATCTTGACCGAATTTTTGGCATCTTGACCGATATTAATCTCATCCCCATTTTGTAAAAGATGGCCCTCTTTGGGGGTAATGACGCGATTGTTGATAAAAAGTTGATTGGAACTAGGATTAGTTCCGTCTCCATCGTAGATATAGTAATCATCTCCCTGACGACGAAAACAAGCTTGGACTCGACTCACCACCGTCCAGTGTGGGGGAACAACTAAATCCACCTGTTGATCATCCCGTCCCAATTTATAATTAGGACGACTCAGATTAATAGAAGGGAGAATTTCTCCCTGATTGTTAAGAATAATGTAGGGTTCTTGACTAATAACCGTTTTAATGTTGGGAGAATTGGTCATAAAAATTCGATCGGTAGATGGCGTTCGCGGGGGACGGTAAGAAGCTAAGATAGAATTAAGGTCTCGATCGCTACTGTTAACCTCAGAGTCTGGAACGAACTCTAGAGATCATCTTAGTAAAACTTCTTAGGATCGATCGAGCTTGTCTAAATTCCTATTCCTAAGACCTATCCACAGGTTATCGTGCTGTTAGACGATGGTTACAACTCCTATTTCTCCTACCGCCAAGGTTTCTAAAGTCGAAGGTATCAAAGAACGCAGTAATTATCTACGAGAACCTTTGGCCAGTGAACTCCTCGAAGATACAACTCATTTTACCGATGCGGCGGTGCAGATCCTCAAGTTTCACGGTTCCTATCAACAGCATAATCGCGACAATAGAACCAAAGGTCAAGAAAAAGACTATCAAATGATGTTGCGTACCCGCAGTCCGGGGGGGTTTATTCCCGCGCAACTATATCTTACCCTCGATAGTTTGTCCGATCGCTATGGTAACGGCACTTTACGGGTGACAACCCGCCAAGGCTTCCAATTACACGGCATTTTAAAGAAAAATCTCAAAGCTACCCTCGGGGAAATTATTCGCAGTATGGGATCCACTTTAGCGGCCTGTGGTGATGTTAACCGCAATGTCACCGCACCGCCAGCCCCCTACAAAAATCGCCCCGAATACGGCTATGCTTGGGAATATGCCAATAATATCGCCGATTTGCTCAGTCCCCAAACTGGAGCCTACTACGAAATTTGGCTCGATGGCGAAAAAGTTATCAGTGCAGAAGAAGCCCCAGAAGTCAAGGCATCGAGACAAAAAGATACAAATGGCATTAACAAAAACGATCCGATCGAACCGATCTACGGTCAACATTATATGCCCCGTAAGTTCAAGATCGGTGTCACCGTACCCGGAGACAACTCCATCGATATCTACACCAATGACCTCGGTTTGGTGGTGATTACCGATGCAAACGGGGAATTGCGAGGTTTTAACATCCTTGCGGGGGGTGGACTGGGAAGGACCCACAATAAGGAGGAAACTTTCCCCAGAATGGCCGATCCGATCGGTTATGTGGACAAAGAAGAGGTGTACGATCTGGTAAAAGCGATCGTGGCAACCCAAAGGGATTACGGTGATCGCGGCGAGCGTCGTCATGCGAGAATGAAATATATCCTCGAAGAATGGGGAGTAGAAAAATTCCGCAGCACTGTTGAGGGTTATTTCGGTCAAAAAATTGCCCCCTACCAACCCCTCCCCGACTGGAAATATCAAGACTTTTTGGGATGGAATGAACAGGGAGACGGAAAATTATTTTTTGGTCTTTCTGTGGAGAATGGCCGGGTCAAAAATGAAGGCAGTTTTCAGCTAAAAACCGCCTTAAAAGTGATTATCGAGCGTTTTCAGTTACCCATGCGCTTGACGGCTAACCACAATATCATTCTCTACGACATCGAACCCCAGGATCAACAAGCGATCGAGGCGATCCTGAAAGAACACGGAATTGTCACCAATCCCGCCGAAATTGACCCTTTAACCCGTTATGCCATGGCCTGTCCCGCTTGGCCTACCTGTGGATTAGCGATTACTGAGTCAGAAAGAATTTTACCCAGCGTGATTGAACGCATTCGCGCCCTGCTTAATCGCTTAGGATTAAGCAAAGAGGAATTTGTCATCCGCATGACAGGATGTCCTAATGGCTGCGCGCGTCCCTATATGGCAGAATTAGGATTTGTGGGTAGCGCTCCCAATTCCTACCAACTCTGGTTAGGGGGAACAGCCGATCAAACTCGACTAGCGCGCCCCTATTTGGATAAAATGGCGATCGATGATCTAGAAAAGGTCTTAGAACCGATTTTTGTTTACTTCCAACAGGATCAACAAAATAACGAAACCTTCGGAGAATTCTGTCATCGAGTCAATTTCCCTGCTTTACAAGCATTTTCAGCCACCTACACACCTAAAATGACCGAAACTACTACCACTGAATCAAAACCCAAACGCGTGCGTAAAAATCAAAACCGTGTCAGCGTCCCCGATGATATGTTTGTCCGTCTCAAGGAAGCTTCGGAAACGGAAAAACGGCCGATGAATCAAATCATCAATGAGGCGCTAGAGGCCTATTTCAGCCAAAAATCCTAATCAGTTATTAAGGTGGGACTTAACCCACCTTTTTTTAATTAGTATATTCATAGGGTCGGTCTGTCGAAAAAATCATAGTCCATCACATCATCTTGGTTACGCGATATGGTGCAACAATTGGGGCAGTTTCTCAACCCTCAAGCGGGAAGTATAGAGGAATATCAGAAGTTTTTATCAGAAGTCTTACAAGCAGAATATGACAGTAATAGCGATCCTACGGTGGTTTATCCTATCCTACAACGCGGTCAACATCTGTTAGATGATATCTTTGCCCAACTGTTGCAACAATGGGCTAGAAATGTGTTTTCTCAAGGGAAACCAGAAGAAGTGGCGGGTATTGTCGGGGTGATTCAGAATTTATGTGTTGATATTCAAAATTTTCCCTTGGGAAGTTGGGCTAATAATCCAGAAATTGCTATTACAGGCTATCAGACCCTCTTAGAAGTATATACCCGTCAAGCTTTTCCTGAAAAATGGGCAAGGATACAAAATAATCTGGGGAATGCTTATCGTAAGCGCATCAGAGGGGAATGGGCAGAAAATTTAGAGTTAGCTGTTGTTGCTTATAACCAGTCTTTAGAAGTCTATACCCGTGATGCTTTTCCTGAAGATTGGGCAGTAATACAAAATAATCTAGGGACTGCTTATAGTCAACGCATCAGAGGGGA
>NZ_CAIP01000407.1 GCF_000297435.1 Microcystis sp. T1-4
GAACCTAGAAGAGCCCTGCTTTCTGACTCCTATCTCCTGAATACTGTCTCCTGTCTCCTGAATACTGTCTCCTGAATCCTGACGACCGACTCCTAACCCCACCAACAAACTTTTTGCCGCAAACCCTAACTTAAACGATCAAGAGTGCGATACTGAATTGCTTCGGCAACGTGGGAACTTTTCAGCATTTCACTATCTCCTAAATCGGCAATGGTGCGGGCAACTTTGAGAATGCGATCCATTGCTCGGGCCGATAAACCCAATTTTCGGATTGCCCCTTCTAAAATATGGCGACTGCTATGATCAAGAGCGCAAAAACGCCGCAAATGCTCGGAATTCATCTCCGCATTAGAGCGAATCCCCGTATTCTGAAAGCGATCGCTGGCCTTTTGTCGGGCCCCTTCTACCCGTTGCCGCACCTGCTCAGAAGCTTCTCCCCGACTCTCTTGGGTCATTTCTTCTGGTTTCAGGCGATTTACCGTCACTTGTAGGTCAATACGGTCTAAAAGCGGTCCCGATAATTTCGCCCAATACTGTTCCCGTTGTCGCGGTGAACAGCTGCAGGGTTGCACCGAATCACCGTAATAACCACAGGGACAGGGATTGGTACTGGCCACCAAGGTAAAACGGGCCGGAAAAGCGACGGAAAGACGAGTGCGAGAAATGCTCACATAACCATCCTCTAGGGGTTGTCGGAGATATTCCAAGACACTGCGCTTAAATTCCGTTAATTCGTCCAAAAATAAAATACCACGGTGGGAAAGGGAGATTTCCCCCGGTCGGGGATAAGTGCCACCTCCCACCAGCGCCGCTCCGGAAGCGGAGTGATGGGGACTGCGAAAAGGACGCTCGCGCACCAGAGAACCTCGATCTTTCAGTAATCCAGCGACGGAATGAATCTGGGAGACTTCTAGGGATTCGGCAAAGGTAAGCTGGGGCAGAATTCCGGGTAAACGTCGCGCTAACATGGTTTTACCGCTACCCGGTGGCCCGACAAAAATTAGGTTATGACCTCCAGCTGCGGCAATTTCCAGGGCCCGACGGCCAATTGCTTGACCTTTAACATCCTTGAGATCGGGAAGATTTACCCGCGATCGCCCAAATTCTTCGGCAGCGTTAAAAGTCATCGGTGAATAGCGATCGGGTTCATTTAAGAAATTTACCACTTCCGATAGATGACGAAACCCATACACTTGTACGCCTTTGACCACGGCTGCTTCTTTGGCATTATCGGCGGGAACCACTAAACCCTTGATCCCCATTTTTTCGGCGGCGGCAGCAATCGGTAAAACCCCCGCCACGGGACGCAAACTACCATCGAGGGATAATTCACCTAAAAAGAGAAAATCCCCCAATAAATCGGCTTCTACCTGTTCGGAAGCCCCTAAAATGCCGATACTAATCGGTAAATCATAAATCGGCCCCTCTTTGCGGATATCGGCGGGACTTAAATTGATGACAATTTTGCGGATGGGAAAGGCAAATCCGGCATTTTTTAGGGAAGCTTTTACCCTTTCTTTCGACTCCTGCACGGCGGTATCGGGTAAACCCACCACGGCAATTCCGGGTAATCCCCCCGATACATCCACCTCTACCCCGATTTTAATGGCATCGATGCCGATAATTGCCGCACTCCAAACCCTTGCTAACATTTTGGCTCAAGTAAAAATAAAGTGAGTTCTTAGGAAAATGAAACAGGATGTTAGGCTAGTTTTCCGCATAAAAATGATTTTATCTGGGAATTTACCCTGAAAATCAGCCTATTTCTGGGGATAACCTAACCAGAAAAGCTGAGAGCTTAATGGTATAGTTAAAAAAAAAGCAATTTGTCTATGAGCGAGACTATTTTTAGCAAAATTATCCGGAAAGAAATTCCTGCCTCGATCGTCTATGAAGATGATCTGGTTCTCGCTTTTCGAGATGTTAATCCCCAAGCACCCACCCATATCCTCATTATCCCCAAAAAACCGATTCCGAAACTAGAGGAAGCCAGCGACAGCGATCGCGATTTATTGGGACATTTGTTACTAACTGTTAAAAAAGTGGCCGCCGAAGCTAAATTAAGTCAAGGTTATCGAGTAGTGATCAATAATGGGGAACATGGAGGTCAAACCGTCGATCATCTTCATGTCCATCTTTTAGGCGATCGCTCAATGTCTTGGCCTCCGGGTTAAACTCCTGTTATTTTCCCCCATTTTTGGGGAATTTTAGAGCTAGAAGCGTTCTTTTCCGAGTCAGTCTTCTCGATTTAGTTATTTTTTGCTTCTGTTGAACCCATGAATAGGTCTATTTCTGCGATCGCATTGTCCAGCACCCTGCTGTTATTTCCCTTCACCCCTACGACTCTCGCTCAATCGGAATGCTTTCTCCAAAGAGCAGATGGACAACACATAGATCTTAGCCGTCTCTGTGGCGGTTCATCCAGAAATAGGAAAAATTCCCCGCAAGTTTATCAGCTACCGATTCAACGCCGGGTTAACGGCATTCCCACGGTGATGGTAGTTTTTAATAACCGTCACTATTATGAAATGCTTTTTGATACGGGAGCTAGTGGTATCGTCCTCACCGATGCCATGGCGAAAGCGATGAAAGTCAAACGGGAAAAGGAAGTACTCGCTCATACCGCCGGCGGTGTCGTTACTGTGTATCTTGGTCGCATTAATTCTGTTAAAGTGGGCGAGGTGGCTTTATCTAATCAGATTGTTGGTATTTCTCCCCAAATGGAAGGGTTAGGACTCTTGGGACAAACTTTTTTTGGTTCCTATGATGTCACGATCAAAAAAGATGTGATTGAATTACGTTATCGTTCATAGTCTCATGGGAAAAATTATCGCTTTTCTGACTCTAATCTAAAGTTCCTCTCTGTATTTGTTCCCGTTCGATCGCTTCAAATAAAGCCCGGAAGTTGCCTTCTCCAAAACCTCTAGCGGCATGACGTCGCTCGATTAATTCAAAAAAGAAAGTCGGCTGGGAAAAAATTGGTTTAGTGAAAATTTGCAGTAAAGTTGGCTTTTCCTGGAGAGAATAACTATTTTGTTCAAAATCGATGAGAATTTCCTTTTTTTTAATTTCTGACCATTCCCAATCAGCAATATTAAAATCTTTTTTTTGATAGTTAATTTGTTGATAATAACTGTCGGGAACTGATAAAAACTCTATCTTTTTTTCTCTTAATTTTTGAGTTAAGTTCACAATATTTTCGGTTTTTAAAGCAATGTGTTGAATGCCAGATTTTTGATTAATATCTAAAAATTCTTGTATTTGAGAACTGTTACTATCTGGCTCATTAATCGGTAATTTTAATTCAGTTTTCGGGTAAACAAGTACCTGAGAATAAAGACCAGAACGCTCCGTTTTAATAGTAAAAGTTTGCCTTTTTTTAAAGCCTAAATTTTCCTCATACCAATTGGCTGTTAACTCTAAATTCCCTTGAAAAACATTTAAAACTAAGTGATCAATTGCCAGAATATCCTGATTATATTGTTGCTGACTATCGTATTGAATCAGATGAGGATCGGCTAAAATTGGCGTGATTCCCTGCCTTTCAATTAACGTATGTTTGAGATCAGCAATGCTAGAGATTTGACAGCTTTTTATCTTACCCCTAGCCAAAACAGTTTCCTCAATAAAAATATCCTGTTTAATTCTCCTAGCTAAAGTGTCTAAATCCTCCACTTGAAAAGCTACATCCGCCACCCCTTCAGGATATTTACCTAAAAATTCCGCCACGGGACTAAGGGAATTTAAGGGAGAAGATAAGATAAAAATAATCTGTTTAGTTTTATCTTTTTGGATGCCATTGCCGACTATTTCCGTGTGTGTGTGGAGATTAACTAAACTTGCGATCGCCTGAAAATCCATCACCCGCACAAACCAATCCCGCCATTTTTTGGCCGATTCTACATAAAAATGAATATGATCAACAAACATAGATAAAGTCAAAAAAAGGTTTTTTTCAGTGAGCAGTAAACATTGAAAATAAAACTCCGAACTTGCCACTTAATGCTATTGACTGACAACTCAAATCTGAACACTGATAACTGATAACTGATAACTGATAACTGACTCCTGACTCCTGACTCCTGACTCCTGACTCCTGAGGATTAAAAAAAGAGATGACTATCGGGTTGAATATTAATTTCCATGGGGACGGCTTGGGGTTCAGCATTCATGGCAAAATAGATAGCATCGGCGGCGGTTTGAGCGGTTAACATTTTAGTGCGATCAACTTTTAAGCTCACCTGATCCCAAAAAGGAGTATCGACACCACCAAAATAGAATAAAGTCATTTTAATACCATAGCGTTTTAACTCATCGGCCAAACATTTACTAAAACCGACCACCCCGTACTTAGAAGCACAATAAGCGGCAGCCATAGCCATAGAATGCTTACCTAAAATTCCCACCACATTACAGATATGACCGGCTTTATTTTCCTTCATCACATTAGCGGCAGCCTGACAGGTATAAAAACTCCCCTTCAGATTGAGGTCGAGCATTTTATCTAAATCTTCCGGCGTGATTTTATTATATTGTTTCATCACACCGGCTCCGGCCGCATTAACCAACACATCCAACCGGCCGTAATGGGAGACAATTTTTGCCATCAAAGTTTCCACCTGAGTGGGATTGGTGATATCCGTCGGCACAATTAACGAGGGACAAGACAACTCACCAGCTAAATTAGATAAATTATCGGCATTTCTGGCCACTAATACGAGTTTATGACCATTAACAGCTAGTTTACGGGCTAAAGTGGCACCGATCCCCCCCGTAGCACCGACAATCAGGACAACTTTTTCGCTCATAATTATTGATAATTCTTTACAAATCTTATTGTAAACTGTTCCAACGGGAAAATCATCGCCGGACCCAACCCCTTGATTAAGGGTTAACCAACTTCTGATAGGATAAACCGTGACAATGTAAAGAAATTTTTATGACTGTACTGACCGAAGGAATCGCGCCCCACGGTGGGCAATTAATTAATCGTATTGCTACCGCTGCCGAAAAAGCCGAATTTCTGGCCCTAGCTGAAAAACTACCGCGAGTTTCCTTAGATGAACGAGCGCTCTCGGATTTAGTTATGATTGCTATCGGTGGTTTCAGTCCCCTCAAAGGCTTTATGGAACAGGACGACTACGAAAAAGTCGTCGATGATATGCGTCTAATCAATGGTTTACCCTGGGCAATTCCCGTGACTCTTTCCGTTAGCGAAGAAGTGGCGGATCCCCTCAAAGAAGGCAACTGGATTCGTTTAGATGACAGCGAAGGCAACTTTGTCGGAGTCCTAGAACTAACCCAAAAATACCGTTATAATAAAGCCCACGAAGCAGTTAACGTCTATCGTACCGACGACCAGAAACACCCCGGGGTAAAAGTCCTCTACGAACAGGGAGAAATTAACCTCGCAGGTCCGATTTGGTTACTTCAGCGCGATCCTCATCCTCAGTTTCCCAAATATCAGATCGATCCTCTACAATCGCGCCAGATGTTCCACGAAAAAGCTTGGAAAACGATTGTCGGTTTCCAAACCCGTAATCCCATCCACCGGGCCCACGAATATATTCAAAAATGCGCCCTAGAAGTGGTAGATGGTTTATTCTTGCATCCCCTTGTCGGCGCTACCAAAAGCGATGATGTGCCGGCCGATGTGCGGATGCGTTGCTATGAGATCATGATGGATAAATACTTTCCCCAAGATCGCGTTATTCTAGCTATCAACCCCTCAGCTATGCGTTACGCCGGCCCCCGGGAAGCAATTTTCCACGCTATTATCCGTAAAAACTACGGTTGTACCCATTTTATCGTCGGTCGTGACCATGCCGGAGTCGGTGACTACTACGGAACCTACGATGCTCAGTATATCTTTGATGAGTTCGAGCCGGGGGAATTGGGAATCGTGCCAATGAAGTTTGAACACGCTTTCTACTGTACCCGCACTTCGGGAATGGCAACCACCAAAACTAGCCCCAGTTTACCGGAAGAAAGAATCCACCTTTCGGGAACGAAAGTCCGGGAACTGCTGCGCAAAGGAGAATTACCACCTCCGGAATTCTCCCGTCCAGAAGTGGCTGCCGAATTAATCCGGGCTATGCAAGGATCATGAACATAACTAGGCGAGAATTTGTCCAGCAGACAGGTTGGGGGTTGCTGACTTTGGCGATTAGTCAAGGGACAGTTAACCGTCATTTGGCCGCTCTCGCCGCCCCTAATCCCCGAAAATTGGCTCTTTTAGTCGGTATTGACCAGTATGGGGCGAATATTCCGCCGCTGCCCGGCTGTCTTACCGATGTGGAGTTACAAAAAGACCTTCTCCGTTATCGTTTTGGCTTTCAGGATGCTGATATAGTGACTTTAACGGGAAAAAAAGCCAGTGGAGAAGCGATCGAAGCGGCTTTTTTAGAACATTTGATCGCCCAAGCCAGGTTGGGGGATGTGGTAATTTTTCACTTTAGCGGTTATGGCAGTCTTGGGGCCGGAAAAGAGGTTTTTATTACTGCTGATGGGGCAGAAAATGCTTTAATCAAGGAAAATATCCTGCTGATGGCTCGCTGTCTAGCTACGGATAAGTTTAGCTTGATTTTTGATAGTAGTCATCTCCCCCAACCTCAGCCCTATCTCGGTAATCTCCGCGTTCGTTCCTATCCCGAAAGCCTTACTGATCTTAACCCCGCCGAATTAACTTTCGCTACCGATATTAAAACCCGTTTTAACCTCAAAAATAAGCCTAGTAACGGCGTTATTCTCGCTGCCGCTAAACCGGAGCAAATCGCCCTGGAATTGAGCGGTAATAGCCCCAATGCTGGCTTATTCACCTATGATCTCACCCAGTATCTCTGGCAAGCTTGCCCCAGTCCGACAATTGCGATCGCTTTTCCCCATCTCCGTAATCTTGTCGCTAGTCACAGCAGTCAACAACAGCAGCCGGCAATCCTAACCAGTAATCAAAAAAATAATTCTGCGCCGCCATATCATATACAGCCAGAAAAGTCAAGGGGGGGCGCAGCAATTGTTACAAATCTTATTGATGAACGCACCCTAGAAGTCAATCTGGTCGGCCTGCCCTTAGAAATCCTAGAAAATTACGGGATTAACTCCTGTTTGAGCTTTATTGAGGCGACTGGGCAGGAAATCAGCCTAAAAATTCTCTCCCGTCAGGGTTTAAAAGCCAAAGCCCAGTTATTATCAGCAACCGCCTCCCTAGAAATAGGACAGATTCTAGAGGAAAAATTGCGGGTTTTTCCCAGTCAAATCGGCTTAATCGTCGGTTTGGATAGTAACTTAACCCGGATTGAACGGGTAGATGCCACCAGTACCTTTGCCAGTTTGCCCGATGTGGCCGCCGTGGTTAACATTGGTGAACAAACGGTAGATTGTCTCTTAAGTCGAGTTGGTAGCGAAGAAACTGGCAATTATCAACTATTATCTCCCAATGGCTCCCTAATTATCGGTAGTTTAGGGGCGGCCAACGAAGCAATTAAATCGGGAATCAAACGACTGCAATCGCAACTAGAAACCCTGCTGGCCTGCAAATTGTGGCACTTGTTGATCAATCAAGAATCCTCCGGTTTAGCCGTCATCGTCACCCTGGAAAGCCTCGATCAAACCTATATCTCCACGCTACAAACCCAAAAAATCGCGGGTAGCAGGGGGAATAATACCGCTAAAAATGACTTAATTCTGCCCGTCGGTACGGAAATTCGCTATCAAATCGAGAATCAAGAAGAACAACCCCTCTACGCACTGATCCTTGTCCTCGACAGCGATCGCCAACCGCTTTTATACTGTTCCCGTCCGGAAAACCCAGATAATTTCAGCAATTCCAGCCCATTAGCCCCCTTTGTCGTGGCGGCCAAAACCAAGGCCACCATCCCCAATGACCGCCAAGAACATTGGAAAATTAGTCAAGCCAAGGGCATCAGAGAACATCTCCTGATCTTCAGTCGCCATCCTTTCCCCAACACCTTAACCCTTCTCAATGCCACTCAAAGCCTCAAGGGAGAAGCAACCCAACTGCTCACCCTGACTAACCCCCTAGAAATAGCCAGAGCTTTCTGGAGCGATCTAAAATTAGATTTAGGTCTAAAAATGGATAGTTCTGGCAGTGTCATTGATGAATACGCCTTTGATCTGGGAACTTGGTCAGGTTTCCGGTTTATTTATCAAGTTATCGACTAAATCGATAGAATGATTCTATGGAATCCTTGAAAAGAAAAGGTTAAAATCCTAACACAGCTACCCCTAAATTTCCCGATGAATCTTCTGCCCCGGACGACCCAAAGCCGCCTCAAAAAAATCCCACAAATTCCCAGCGTTTGGGAAGGAGATCGTCGTGCTTTATCCTTATCCGAGAGGATGCCCCGGGCTACCCTAGAACCAAATCAAGAAAGCGGTGGCGAGTGCGTGATCTGGGTGGATGGCAGCGAGGGCTGTGTACGCGCTATGGAAGTAGTTTCCCCCGAAACCGGGCCCGAGGCCATGGTGAGAACCTTAATCCGCGCCATCGAAACACCCCAAAACCCCGCCCGGCCAGCCAGACCGAAAAAAATTATCGTCCGCGATCGAGAAACACAGTTTTTTCTGCGCGGGGTACTGCAAGATCTCGATATCACCATCGATTATGTCCCCAATTTGCCCCTGATCGATGATCTCTTTCGCGGATTCGAGGAATTCCAAAATAACCGCCCCCCGGCAATTCC
This sequence comes from Microcystis sp. T1-4, assembly GCF_000297435.1. Classification (GTDB taxonomy): domain Bacteria; phylum Cyanobacteriota; class Cyanobacteriia; order Cyanobacteriales; family Microcystaceae; genus Microcystis. The sequence goes on from NZ_CAIP01000407.1 coordinate 8,703, forward strand.
CCTCGCTTGGCAGTCCGCTTTAGTGAAAACCGCTCACGAAATTTGGAAAGCTGAACCCTGGTCCTGTTTAGCTGATTACGATATTTTGCAAATTAAGCTCGATCGCCCCGATTTCCCGAATCTTTACGCCTGTGTCATGGGAATGCTCGGTCGGGAATACGGAGTCATTCTCTATCGTTCCCTGGAATCCCTCAAACAATTCCGGCAGGCCGCTTTAGAAGAAAAATCGATGGAAAGACTAGAAAAAGCCTTTCTTTCCCAAGATTGCTGGTTTTTAAGCTACGAATTGGCCGATGATGACGAGGACGATGATGAGGATGACTACGATCTGGCCTCGGTCGCCCCTTCCCAAATCCATCCAGTTTTCGGCAGCGTGCATCCCTACGAAGGTATTCGCCCCTATTTGGATGAAGAAGAAGCAATCACGGTATATTTAGCTTTAATGGCTCTGTTGCGCTTTTTTAAAGGCAATCAATCCGCTTTATCCGAAGAACCGATCGGAGAATTACAGCGTCGTTTTCGCATTCCCCTCGATCCCGAACAGGCAAAAGGGGAAACTGTGGCCGTGACGGTGGCCACGATGCCCGATCTATGTGCGGAATTTATGCAACTCTTAGAGGAGGACGACGACGATGAGGATGATGATGAGGATGATGATGAGGAAGAATCCGTACTCAAGGAGAATCTCGTCCCTGATAATGCACATCTGAGTCTGGGAATGGTTCCCTGGCAATTATTGGATAAAATTCGCAATCGGCCGAAAATCCATTATCAACCCCAATCCGTACCGACAAAAGGAGAGGGTTTCCCCGTGGTGATGATCCAGACCTCCCGACCGAAAGCCAAGGAACTGATCGAAAAAATCCAACAAGCTGGCGGTTTGGAGGCCATTGGTTTTAACCCCGGCGAAGATCCCCTCGAAGATACCCGTTATGATCTCGGCATTCTGAAAATGGCTAATGGTGATCTCTATCTGTTTGGGGAATTCGAGCAAGATGATCCCGACCACCGTAATGCTCGCCGCAATTGGCAAAAACGCATCAAAAATACCGAGGGTTATTGTGGTTTGATTGTTGCCATGGGGGTAACTGGTTCCTCCTGCGGTAATCCCCAATTAAACGATATGTTAGCCCTCTACGAGGCAAAATCGATCGATAGTAAAGATTTAGACTTGGGAGTTTTAACTCTTATGCCTCACTTTGGTTAATTTGAACCGGCAGCGACGGAGCTTTTTTCAGTGAACAGTGACCAGTAATCAGTTTGTTTAGCCAATTCATTGACATACTCCCACCGTCAAGCTGCGCTATGAAGTGTAGAAATATACCCATGACGAATCGATTTTTACCGCCGCGCATGGGCAGAAATTCCCTTAACGGGTAAGTCAACTTTGATCAGTCGTTTAGGGTAGGTCATCATGGTTAAAATTCTACAATCTCGTTAAAAAATCCCACTCATTAAACCAAGTCGAGCGATCAACAAGATTGAGTAATGAAATAAAATCTTGCTCAATATTGAACTCTATATTATGAGGGCTGATCACCTGATTGATAATTGCTTGAACGTCATCTTTTTTGGCATACTTGTAAAAATCCCGTGTATTCAAAATTTGATTGAAATAGTTGCGATAAGCAGTTGATAATTGAACATCATTTTCTGGAATTGACCTATCATTTGTACCCAACATATCATCACTCTTAAGCTTATCCCGAATAGAGCGGCATTGATAGATGATTTGTTCAAATGCCTCATCATCATTGAGTAATTGCTGTAATTTGGGATTCATATAGTTCAGATAGGCTTGTTTAAGACCTTGAGCAAGACTTCCGGCATCCACTGAAATCGAATTTTGCTGGTGACTTAACCACAGAAAAAGTAACCTACCTAATTTATCAAAATCTGTAAATAAAATAGATTCAAACGTATATGCACTTGGGATATAAGTTGGCAAATTAAACCGATTATTTAAATTATTTATAATTAGATTTTTATGGTCGTCATTTAAGAAATCTCTATCAAAAATCAATACAGATTTTTGCCATAAATTCTGCTGATTTTTAATTAACTGAAAAATCTTTTTATAACTAGGTAAATCCTTAAAAATTTGAGAGACTCCACCCATCACCCAGAAAGAATATTTTTTTGTATTTATACCAATAGTATTCTTTTGTAATAACGTATAAATTGCTTTTGCATCATCCTGACCTTCGACAAAAATGATTTTATCCGCTTCAACGGCATTAATAAAATCTAAACCATTACTATTCCCTAAAGAACTAATAATAGGATTTAGCGCAGAGGGATAAATTCCTTTAAAGCGTGGCTCTACGGGAAGTTCTTGTCGAGATAAAGCATTATAATTATATTGAGGTCTATTTTCCAGATGAAATAATTGATGTAAAGAAACCTGTCGAATTAAACTTTCATTATGAGTTGTTAAAAAAATTTGTGTTGTCTCAGAGAATCTAAGCAGTGTATTGATTAGCCGACTCTGTATGTCACGATGAATATGACTATCAGGCTCATCAAAAAGAATCAAATTGAGATCATTTCTTTGCCCAAAAGAATATAAATTTAATAAAATTACAATAATCTGTATTGTCCCACTTCCCAGTAAAGAAATATCTTTTTCTATATCACGATTATCAATTTTGTAATTAATAATAACTTTGACATCATCCCGAAAATCACTAGAAGTAAAAAAGCTAACCTCTGCACTAGGGCTATCAAAGAGAATATACGACAAATCGCGCTTAAATCTCTCATACAATTGAGGATCTGCTTGATCACTATGAAGAGTGTATAGACGATTACGAATGACTTCAACCGATTCTCGCTTTTGAATTGCTTCTAGTACCTGCGGAGTAGTTAAAAATCTTTCGTCTGCTCTAATCGTTGCAACAGGAGAAGCAAAAGAACAGCCAATTGCTTTAGGAAAATTATGAAATAGTTGGTTAAACTGAAAAAAATCAAAATCTTGACGATTTAAAAATTCTAGCTTGTAGCTGTTGCCATGGGAATTTGTAATTGAAAAACCAATCTTTAATAATGGGTTTGGTCTTTGCTCAGAATATATGTCTTGAAAGATAAAAATTAATTCAATTTTTTGACTTTTATCGCACTGATAAAATAAGTCATCAATATTAGAACTACGAACCGTTTTTACATCTGTGTAAAGTAAATACTGAGTATCTTTAAAAACATAATGCCCCGCTCGATAACGTTCAGGTTTAGCACGAATTGCTTGGTATAACAAGAAGTTAAAACACTCATGCCAAAGAGCGATCGCCTCTAGCAAATTGGTTTTTCCTGAATTATTAACCCCAGTAAAGACATTAAAATCAGGATCTAAATCTACGGTAACATCTTGAAAAGACTTAAAATTTTTAATCTGAATTTTGCTGATCTTCATTCCCGTTCATCCTGCCGTAGAATTGCCTCTAGTCCAAGCTGATAATGTTCAATGCTTGTAACAGGTTGCCGTCCTAGCGTAACCGCATCTCGAATGACATAAACTTCCGACATCATCCCACAGTTAAACACCACATAGAGCCAATAGTCCCGCTTTAATCGTTCGGCTGTTTTATACTTATCTCTGATGCTAACACAATTGGGAAGTAGGTTAGCCCAATTAAATCTAATTAGGGAGCAGCCTCGTAGGTTGGTTTGAGCGAAACAATACTTGGGAGAAAACGTATTAATTCAATTGAAAAAGCGAAACCCAACAACCTCAACGCTTACTGCTTAACTCTCAAAGTAATTGGCTGATAGCATTTTTCTTTATTCGTGGCAGGCATCCTACTCGCCTCTTCCCTTCGCCGGACCGGGGTTGGGGGGAAGGGAAATTAACCATCTCTGCCATTACTTTAGAAAAATGGTATCAGTAGATTGACAAAAATTGATCTGCAGCCTCGGTTCTGATCACCGATCACTGAAATCGCCAAAATTAAGCGACAATGTAAAGTAAGGTAAAACTTTCTGGACAAATTCTTAATTATGGTGTTATTCGGATTCGGAAAAAAAGTAACTTTGCCCACAGCAAGGGAAGCACTACCCGGGCGATCGGAAAAAATGCCCGTACCTAGCGGCCACTACGTTAACGGTCATCCTTTGCAGCCCCCCTTCCCTGGCGGTATGGAAAGTGCAATGTTCGGTTTAGGCTGTTTTTGGGGAGCAGAGCGCAAATTTTGGCAATTAGAAGGTGTTTACACCACGGCCGTGGGTTATGCGGCTGGTATCACCCCTAATCCCACCTATCAGGAAGTGTGTAGCGGCATGACTGGGCATAATGAAGTGGTCTTAGTGGTCTATGATCCCAGTGTGATTTCCTACGAACAACTGTTAAAGGTTTTCTGGGAAAGTCATAATCCCACCCAAGGAATGCGTCAGGGTAATGATACGGGAACTCAGTATCGATCGGGTATCTATACCTATAGTCCCCAGCAAAAGCAATTAGCGGAAAAATCTCGATCGATCTATCAAGAAGCTCTCAATAAAGCGAACTACGGTCAGATTACCACGGAAATTCTCGACGCACCTGAATTTTATTATGCTGAAGTTTATCATCAGCAATATTTAGCGAAAAACCCCGGCGGTTACTGCGGTTTAGGGGGAACGAAAGTGGAATGTCCGATCGCTCTTGATCTGAAGTTAAATTAAGTAGGGTTAGGAGTCAGTGATCAGTTATCAGTTATCAGTTATC
>NZ_CAIP01000406.1 GCF_000297435.1 Microcystis sp. T1-4
GCACAGGACATTTCTGGGAAAGACGGTATTTTTCCGATGGCTTCCCTCCTTCAGACAAAGAAAGGGCATTAAATACCTTACGTTACATTCACGGAAACCCGAAAGCTGCCAAAATGCGTTCGACTTTTTTCTATGATTTCAGTAACTACGGTAGTTATGAACGCTTAACTGATGATGGCTTAACTCAATGGCATCCTGCTTTTCTTAAACTTGGTGACAGCTTAGAAGAATGCGCCAGAAAGTACAAAGGCTTTTGCCAGAAGTACAAGCCAAAGGAGAAGAAGACCCCAACCCGATCACACTGGGGAAGTAAGCTATTGGCACGGGTTCATCTCCCTGAACCTAAGTCTTCTAGCACTCGTGAGTCAAGGAAAAGGGGTACCGAGAAGAGAAACAACCTCTGCTTCCCTGCTCCCTCTCTCCCTGCTTCTTCACCGATGCCCGGTATCCGAAACTCCCGAATTAACTAGGATTGTACGTCAATTCCTTGAGGCTAACCGTGCGCCTTGGCAAGGAGAAAAAGACTTTTGACCTGATTTGAGGTTCGTGCTAGAATCAAGGGGACTACTCTGCGTCGTCTCCCGCAAAAGGATGACGTATAGTATACCTCCATAGGGGAGCGATCGCATTGCCATCACGAGAGACGGTAGCGGTATTTTCCCGTTGGACAGGAGCAGCGTTACGAGGGGTCAGTTTTTTGGTTTTCATGGGGTAAATTCTCCAATGATGTTAATTAATTTAATTAACCGGCCTTGACATCTTCTTGTCAATAGTTTTTTGTGAAGTTTTTGTGAAGTTTTTGTTGAGTTTTTGTTAAGTTTAGATCAGCTTAAATTTCCCGAAGCAAACTCCCAGCCGATGCTACTGGGGAGCGGGGAAGAATGACACCCTTAGATTGATGCGATCGCTTTTTTTAATCAAGATCAAACATAGCATCTAAATCTCTATATCCACTAACTACTCTTGCGATTTCAATTCCGTTTTCAAGAGGGAAATAAAAGATTAGATAATCTTCTACAGGAAAACTTCGTAATCTAGGGATTAACTCATCGCGCCTACGTCCCAGATTGGGGAATTTAGCTAATTTTTTACAAGCCTGTTGGATTTTTTCTTTTAAAATTCTAGCAGCTTGCGGATTTTTCCCAGCCAAGTAACTATTAACTTGCTTTAAATCCAATCTAGCTGAGGGTGAGAAAATAATCTTTGACATTATTTCTGACTCATCGGGAAACCCTTAGCCTCTATTTGTTGTAAATCCTCTTCTAATTCTGAAAAAACCTCTTCGGCATTAATTCCTTCCTGTCGTCTTAATTCCTCAACGCCAATCATAACTTCCCGTTTCAATTCTTCAAATCTTCCTCGGTAAATTCTGTCTCTTTCTGCCAATAAACTCAATCCCTCTTGAATAACGGCTAAATCATCTTGATATTTGCCTGTTTTCATTTGTTGAGCAATCAAATCTTCTATTTCTGGTGTCAGTTGGATAGTGTTCATCGCTTCTCCTGATTACCTTTATATCATCCTAATCGAGTATTATAGCGCAGACTTTTTAGCATCTTATATTTTTAACAGATTTTCGGGTTTATCTCCCTGAATCTAAGTCTTCTAGCACCCGTGAGTCAAGGAAAAGGGGAACCGAGAAGAGCAAAAACCTGTACTCCCCTGCTCCCTCTCTCCCCTGACCCCTTGCTTCTCCACCGTCAATTACAAGGAAGCAACCGTGCGCCTTGGCAAGGAGAAAAAGACTTTTGACCTGATTTGAGGTTCGCGCTAGAATCGGGGGGACTACTCTGCGTCGTCTCCCGCAAACGGCACTTCGTACCACTCTTTACAATTTCCCTCCCCATCCTCTTGCACACAAAAAGTTCCCCAATCAAGTTGAATGATCGCATTACCATCGCGAGAGACGGTAGCGGTATTTTTCCGTTGCACAGGAGCAGCATTGCGGGGTGTCAGTTTTTTGGTTTTCATGGGGTAAATCCTCCAATGATGTTAATTAATTTAATTAAGCGGCCTTGACATCTTCTCGTCAATAGTTTTCCGTGAAGTTTTTGTGAAGTTTTTGTGAAGTTTTGTTAAGTTTAGCTCTGATCAGCTTAAATTTCCGGAAGAAAATTCTCTGGTGAATCAAGGAAAAGGGGTACCCAGAAGATAAACAACCTCTGCTCCCCTGCTCCCCCTCTCCTCTGCTCCCGGTGCTTCTCCAGTAACCGCTCAATGCTCGAAATCTTTATATAATAAGAATTATACAAGACTTGTCACACCCCCCAGCAAATTACCTGATCGATCAAATCTTGACTGATGCCAAAAAAATCAGAGAATTGAAACAAATGCTCAAAAAAGCTGGATTTATTGATTTTCCGGGAAAAGGCAGTCACAACCATTGGTTACACCCTCTATATGCAGGGAAAATCACTCTCTCGGGAAAAGACGGAGCGGATGCTAAACGTTACCAAGAACAAGAAGTCAAAAATGCCATTGAAGAGGTCAGGAGAAAAGAAGATGAAAAAACTTAAATATAGAATAGTGATTCAGTGGTCTGATGAAGACAATTGTTATCTAGTTGGCTTACCCGACTTTCCAGGTCAAAAATGGCGAACTCATGGTAATACTTATGCTGAATCAGTGAAAAATGCTGAAGAAGTCCTAGAATCTCTGATGGAACTTTATCAGAAATTAGGAGAATCTTTACCTGAGCCTGAAATAAATAAAAAGAGAGAAATTTTGCAAAAATAAACCTTGATAAGGGAATTGATGATCATCGCATTGGTAGCCAAAAAGTTTTAATTGTTTTGATTGGCAATAAATTGACAAACAATCTCAAATTTTAGATTTAATTCCCGCGCAATTTGTTCTTCGTTAAGTCCCAACCTAATCAGAAGAGGAATTGTTTCAAGTTTTCCTTCTTCTTCAGCTTCTTGATAAAACTTGGTTTGTTTCCATTCAGTGAGATTAAACATAGCTTCTAACTCCTAGCGAATTTTCTGCGGAAATTTGTAGATAATAATCTTCTCGATTAACTCGATAACATTTCTTTGAGTATTAGGGTCAATAACCTGTTGGTGAGTTTGCTTAATCAGTGATTGAACTTGTTTTGGTGCTTTTTTGGCGCTGATGAGGATAAACTAGAGGATACTGATCCCAAGAGATGATAGATGGGATAACTTG
>NZ_CAIP01000405.1 GCF_000297435.1 Microcystis sp. T1-4
AAGGATATCCCATCTATTCGGATGTTAACCGTCGCACAGGAGAAACAATCACCGGATTCCCTAGCTGGCGGCCAAAATCGGTTTCTTTAAATAAAAGTTAACAGAACTTCGCACTTCTGTTAAGAGAAGCTTTGCAGAAACTTGTTAGAATAGAGGTAGATAAATCCAGTTGCAAATAGGCGCTCGACCCGATGAATTTTCCGCACGATCCGACAAAAAAAAGAGAAAGAGAACACCGACAATATCTAGACTGTGACCTCTAACAACAGTGCGATCGAGCAGATTTTTGAGGATTAAATTCCTAGCATCAACATCCCTTAAAAATAGTTGATGTGGACGGTCTATAGCAAAATTTTTAGATGGAGTAGTGAGTATGAAGCTATTGATTCAGGGCAATAATATCGCTGTCACCGAAGCTATTCATGATTATGTGGAACAAAAGCTGGAGAAAGCGGTGAAACATTTTAACGGCATGACCACAAAAGTGGATGTTCACCTCTCCGTGGAAAAGAATGCACGCATTCCTGATCGCCACAAAGCGGAAGTAACGGTTTATGCTAATGGAACAGTGATTCGCGCTCAAGAAGGAAGCGAAAATTTGTACGCGAGTATTGATTTAGTTTCTGATAAAATCGCTCGTCAACTCCGCAAGTATAAAGAAAGATTGGTGGATCATCGCACCAACGCCACCGTTAAAACTAGCGAGGTGGTGCAAGAGAAACCCTTAGAGGATAGCCTAATTGGTGATCGCACTCCCGAATTACCTGCGGAAGTAGTGCGGATGAAATACTTTGCCATGCCACCGATGACTATTGAGGAAGCACTAACACAATTGCAATTAGTCGATCACGATTTCTTTATGTTCTGCAACAAAGACACGAACGAAATCAACGTTATCTATCAACGCAATCACGGCGGTTTTGGTGTTATTCAGCCTCGTCCCGTTAACGTAAATGGCAAAGAACCCCATTAACAGTTAGCGACTACAAATAAAACCAAAGACTGGAGAAATTCTCCAGTCTTTTTCTCATCTAACCAAGATTAACTTTCACCACTTTATTTTTTTCTGCCACCGCTTTCGGGAGGGTGAGAGAAAGAATACCGTCTTGATAGTTAGCGGTAACTTGGCTATTTTGCACCTCCACTGGCAGGGTAATCAAGCGACTAAATTTACCATAATAAAATTCGCTGTTTTCCACCTCGGCAGGGCGTTGACGTTGCCCATTAATAGCCACCATTTGTTTGCTAACCTCCACATCGATATCTTTAATATCCACACCGGGTAATTCGATTTTTAATTCCACGGAATCCTCATTAACAGAGATTTCCACCGGGGGACGAGATACCGATGAATTTGTCGGTAATACTTCTTGAAAAAGTTGATCGATTTGACGTTGGACAGAATTAATTTCTAGGAAGGGAGAATAAAGAGTGAAAGCCATAGTAATAATTTCCTTGAGAGGTTTTCTCTGACTGCGATTGTCTCTATCTTAAGCAACTAACTGGGCTTACACAAGGCGGTTTTCAGGAAATAAAAAGTCGCAATAACCGATACAGTTATCAGTTATCAGTTATCAGTGGGAAGTTGTGGGGTGTGGGGTGTGGGGTGTGGGGTGTGGGGTGTGGGGTGTGGGGTGTGGGGAAGTGGGGTGTGGGGTGTGGGAAGAATAAATAAAAATAATCTCCTATCTCCTATCTCCTATCTCCTATCTCCTATCTCCTGTCTCCTGAATACTGACTCCCGACTCCTGCCTTCGTTATAACCATTGTTGTAATTCCGGCCAGCCCAAACCCTGACGCACAATCTCCGGTTGATCGCTGGTAAAGTCAACAATGGTTGACACTTCCGAACCGGGAGCCGAACCATCTTCGATAATTAAATCAACCACATGATCGAGGGCATCGAATAACCTAGGGGTTTCTAATCCCTTGGTGGGAAAATCTCCCTCCTCATCGGGAAGATGGGCAGAACTAGAGATAATGGGATTTTCTAGGGTTTCGATAATAGTGCGACAGATAACGTGATCGGGAACCCGGATACCGGTGGTTTTCCGCTTCGGATTCATCACCACTTTCGGCACTAATTTAGTCGCCGGTAAGAGAAAAGTGTAGGGACCGGGTATAACTCGTCGCATAATCTTATAGGCATAATCGCTGACCACTGCGTACTCGGAAATATTCGACAAAGAAGAACAGAGAAACGTCAAGGGTTTATCATTAGATAGTTGCTTGATTTGGCGAACTCGTTCGACGGCGGATTTCACATTGAGATCGCAACCGATCGCATAGACGGTATCGGTAGGATAAAGCATAATTGCCCCATTTTTCAGGGCATGACAGATTTCTTGGATAGAACGTTGTTGGGGATTTTCCGGATGGAGAGAGTAAATAGTAGCCATGATAGCAAAATCGTCGCCTATTGGGATTGTCCCACGGGAATTGCCGGGGATATGTGTTTAGGGGCGTTAGTAGATTTAGGAGTCCCCTTAGAATACCTGATTGCACAACTAAAAACTTTAGGAATTGAGGATGAATATCAGTTAAGGGCCGAAAAAGTGCATCGTCGCGGTCAAATTGCTACTAAGGTTCACGTCGATGTCACTGCCGAGAAGTCCGCCGATCATCACCACCATCATCATCATACCCCCGCTCGTCATTTACCGGAGATTGAAAATTTAATTAAACAGGCAAATTTACCCCAGAAAGTCCAAGAATGGAGTTTAGCGGTTTTTCAACAACTTGCGATCGCAGAAGGATCCGTTCACGGGATCGCGCCGGAAAAAGTGCATTTTCACGAAGTTGGGGCAACCGATGCCATTATTGATATCGTCGGGACTTGTTTGGGTTTGGACTGGCTATCGGTGAGTGAATTATACTGTTCTTCTCTACCCACCGGCGGCGGTACAGTTCAGGCCGCCCATGGTCGTTTACCAGTTCCCGTGCCAGCAGTAGTACAATTGTTTAGCCAGCGACAAGTCACAATTTATAGTAATGGCATCGAAGCGGAGTTGGTAACACCCACGGGGGCAGCTATTGTGACAACTTTAGCTAAAAGTTTCGGTAAACCCCCGAAAATGCAGTTAGAAAAGGTCGGTTTAGGGGCAGGTACAAAAGATTTACCGATTCCCAATCTTGTCCGGCTTTGGTTAGGGAAAAAAACACCAGAAAAGCTAGATGAAATTGAAACCGTGGCAGTTTTAGAAACTCAAATTGATGACTTAAATCCGCAAGCGATCGCCTACTTAAGCGAGGCTTTATTACAAGCAGGTGTCTTGGATGTATTTAGTCAAGCAATTACTATGAAAAAATCCCGTTTGGGAATACTTTTAACAGTAATTTGTACCTTGGATAAAATTGCTATTTGTGAAAATATGATCTTTCAGGAAACCACAACTTTAGGCATTAGAAGGACGATTCAAGAGCGATCAATCTTAAAAAGAGAGATACAATCGATCGATACTGTCTATGGACAAATTCGGCTAAAAGTTGCCTATAAAGAGTCAATTAATCAACCGATTACCGTACAACCAGAATACGAAGATTGTGCCGCAATTGCCCGTCAGCATCATCTACCTTGGCGATTTGTTCATCAAATGGCCTTAGCTATTTGGCAAGAAAAAAATTAGTCTTGACAGCAGGGCGATTTTCTCCTAAAACTGCCATATCCATTGTTCAAAAGCTATTTTCAGGAAAATAATCCCAATTTAAAACCTGTTCTTGGGTAAAAGGACAATCAACTGGAAAAGTTTCTTTTGGTAAATTAGTTTCATTTACCGTCCCTCGCACTGCTTTCTGATAACATTCTGCGAAAATATCGGCTAAATAGGGTTTTAAGCTAGGACTATCCCTTAAAATAAGCTCTAATTGTTCTCTTTGCTCATCAATGGTATTTATCGAGTTATTAGTCCGTTTTTCTGGTTGATATTGCCATTTAAGTAAGTGCATCAAGAGAACTTTTAAACGACTGAATACCTCCCGTCTATTATTACGTCCTATATCGGATATTTCTTCGATTAAGTTATCTAAATCAAGGGCTTGTAAATTGCCCTTTTTTAAGTGATTTACGGTTTGCTCAATCCACAAATTAAAATCAGTTTCATAAAGTTGATAATATCCCATTTAAGTAGGTAGGCACAATTATTTGTAGGATGGGTTAGCGGTAGCGTAACCCATGCGGGCGTTGGGTTTTATGCTTCAACCCAACCTATGTTCATTTTATATTTAATTCCACCCACCTACTTAGAAGTGGGTGGTAACGCACCACTCTCTTAACTATAACCGTTCAGGGGAGGTATCAAGCAGCCAGTGATATTGACTCTGTGGAATTGATTGATACCCAATTTTTGCAGGTGATGGAAAACTATACAACAAGGTTAGAAGAACAAGGAAATAACAATCCTATTGCTTGGTTACGGAACATAGCGCAACAGTTGGGGCAGTTTCTCAACCCTCAAGCGAGAAGTATAGAGGAATATCAGGGGTTTTTATTAGAGGTATTACAAGCAAAAGCAGAGATTAATGATGGCTGTGCTATAATAACTGACAACGATTATTATTATAAAAATATGCAGTATAAAGTCAGTCTTAAGAAAACAGAAGAAGGATATGCTGTTTGGTGTCCCGGTTTACCAGGCTGTGCTTCTCAAGGTACAACAAAAGAAGAAGCTCTCAATAATATTCAAGATGCTATTGTGTCTTATTTAGAAGTTGCCGAGGAATTGAATCAAGGTGTAGAATCTTGTTATGTGGAAGTTGAATTAAATCATGCCTAGTCTTCCCGGAATTAATCATCAACGAGCCATTAAAGCCTTTGAAAAAGCAGGATTTAGGATTGTTCGACAGGGTAAACATATTACAATGACTGATGGAGAGCATATCTTAACAATTCCCAGAGCTAATCCAATTAATGCTTATACAATGGGAACAATTATTAAAGGTGCCGGAATGTCTATTGAAGAATTTAAAAAACTTTTGTGAAAGCATCGGATTAAGGTTATGGACGAAAAACGCCCCCAAGCTTATGTTAATTTAATTGAATAGTTGCTCGCTTGTACTGATGATGAGGAACGAACTAATATTCTGCAAGCAAATCAGGAATTGATCGATCCCGAATTTTTGCAGGTGATGGAAAACTATGCAACGGGGTTAGAATAATAAGGATACAATAATAACCATGCAGATTGATTTAACACAAAACTTTGGGCAATATCTCAACCCTCAAGCGAGAAATATAGAAGAATATGAGGTGTTTTTAACTGTTGGGGACATTGACAATAGGCTAAGGTGTTGTTAGTATATCCAACATGAAGGCTACCGCGCTCATTCGTCGTCGCGTCATCTTGGCCCCAGACGCATTCGCAGAAGTCCCTGTCTGGCCTGTTCCCCAACCAGTTCTGCCATCGGATCATCCTTACGTCATATACTTAAAAGTAGGATAAGAAATTGTTTAGAGAGTGATCCAAAACTTTAAAGATAAAGAAGCTCAAAAAGTTTTTGAACGTAAACATTCGCGTAAATTGCCATTAGATATCCAACAAGTGGCATTGCGAAAATTGCGGATGCTTAATCGTGCGGAAACCCTGCAAGATCTTCGTGTCCCACCAGCAAATCGATTGGAACGTCTGGTTGGTGACAGGGAAGGTCAATATAGCATTCGGGTTAACGATCAATGGCAAATTTGCTTTGTCTGGCAAAACGGTGATGCTCTAGACGTAGAAATCGTTGATTATCATTGAGGTAAAATAATGAATGAAGATAAACTAATGCCAATTCATCCCGGTGAGGTTCTTTTAGAGGAATTTATCAAGCCAATGAACCTTAGTCAGAATCAAATAGCTCTGGCTCTTGGAGTTCCTGAACAATGTATTAACGAAATCGTTCACGGAAAGCGGTGTATCACGGCGGATATAGCTCTTCGGTTAGCTCGTTATTTTGATATGTCACCGCGATTTTGGCTGGGATTACAAATGGATTACGATCTGGACGTTGTTGAAGATGAAATAGGAGATCAATTGGACAAAGAAGTTGCTGTAATGACAGTTATTTGTGCAGAAAAGTAATTTGTTTGATATGTTCTAAGGCAGAAACTTGGAATATATCAAACAAATTTGGCAGCGACCCCCCTTGACAATCACGAATATTTATTGTATCACGTTAAATCATAAGGTTGGTCTCTCTCAAAAAACATCACAGTCCATCACATAATCACATCAATCACAGTACAGACAATGATGGAAGACTATGCAACAGGGTTAGAAGAACAAAGAAATAATACTCCTGTTGCTTGGTTACGGGATATAAAGTATAGAATCTTGTTATGTAGAAGTCTAAAGCATGATCTATATGATTATTTAATTGACTGTCATTCTAGCCTGACCTATAATCATGGAAAGCTCAATCAGGAAAGTGAAAATGAGACAGGTACTTACAGCGAGAATTTTTCAAGAAGATAATTGGTTTGTTGCCCAATGTTTAGAGGTTGATGTTGCTAGTCAAGGGGAAACGGAAACCGAGGCGTTAAACAATCTGCAAGAGGCTTTAGAATTACATTTTGAACCGCCTTGTGCGACAGTTATTCCCCGATTACAGAAGATAGAGGTAGAAATCAATGCCGCTTAAGCCTTTATCTTATCGTGAGATTAAACGCAAGTTGGAAGCGGCAGGGTTTGAAGTTGTTAGTCAAAAGGGGAGTCATGTTAAGTTTGCCAAGGATACTCCCGAAGGAAAAATGACAACGATTGTTCCCTGTTATAAGGAGGTAACAATCGGTACAATTAGCAGTATTTTAAGGCAAGCGGGATTAAGGGTTGATGAGTTTGAGCGTTTATAGTTAATATCCTCTATAGCATTCTGTGTCATAATCGCCCTATATCAAGGGGACTCATCCTATCATAGAGTCATCCGCCAAAAAACATCATAGTCCCTCATTCAATCATTCTAATCACAGTACAGACAATGAATGAACAACGCGCCCAAGCATATATTAATTTAATAGAACAGTTGCTTGCTTGTACTAATGATGAGGAACTCAATAAGATTCTGCAAGCAAATCAGGAATTGATTGATCCCCAATTTTTGCATATGATGGAAAACTATGCAACAGAGTTAGAACAACAAGGAAATAATCATGCGGCTCGGTTACGGAATATGGCGCAACAGTTGGGACAATATCTCAACCTTCAAGCGAGAAGTATAGAGAAATATCAAGACTATTTTAATTTTTTGATGGAAGTATTGCGAAAAATATGGAATGATCCCAGCCCCCATTTGATTTATCCTTGTTTAGCGCAAAATCTGGATAAATTAGATGAAAACTTCGCCATAGTTTTTCATGACTGGGCAAGACAGGCATTAGCAAAAGCTACAACTGAGCAATTTTATTATATTACCAGAGATGCTTTTAATTTGAGCAATTTAATTAGAGAATTTAGACCAAATAATATTACTCTTAAACAAAAAAATGCCATTAAACAAATTGCCATCGAAGGTTATGAAATAGCTTTATTTAACCTTACTTTTAATGCTTTTCCTATAGAATGGGCAAAGACAAAACAAATAATAGCATCTATTTATCTAGATAAAATCACGGGTAAGAAGACTAATGATGTGGAACAAGCAATCTCTTGCTACAAAGAAACTTTAAAAGTATTTACCGAGGAAAAGTTTGCCGAAGATTGGGCAAGAACAATGATTGGATTAGGTCTTGCCTATACAAACAGAACTAAAGGGAATCGATCAGAAAATCTTGAACTTGCCTTTACCTATTGTATGGAGGCACTGAAAGTTTATAGTTTTGAAGCATTTCCTCAAGAATGGGCAATGACTCAAAATAATCTTGGTAATGTTTATAACAATAGAATTATAGGGGATAAAACAGAAAATTTAGAAGGCGGGATTACTGCTTTTACAAAAGCATTAAAAGTTTATACTTTTGAAAATTTTCCTTATGAATGGGCAATGATACATAATAATCTTGCCAATATTTACTTTAATAGAATCAGAGGAAATAAAGCTGACAATTTAGAAACGGCAATTACCAGTTTGAAAGAATCTCTAAAAATCTGGACTTTTGATGCTTTTCCTTATGAACGATCAGGTGTGCTAAGTAATTTAGCAAATGCTTATAATAACAGAATTAAAGGAGATAAAGCAGAGAATCTCGAACAAGCAATTTTTTATTATCAAGAAGCACTACAAGTTAGAACTTTTGAGATTTTCTCCCAAGATTGGGCAGATATACAAAATAATCTGGCTACTGCTTACCTTTACAGAATCAGAGGCGATAAAGCAGAGAATCTGGAAATAGCGATCTCGGCCTATAAAGAGGTACTGAAAGTCTGGAATTTTGACGATTCCCCCTATAAATGGGCGATGACACAAAATAATCTCGGTAATGCTTACCTTAACAGAATTAGAGGAGATAAAGCAGATAATTTAGAAATGGCGATCTTAGCTTATACAGAAGCATTAAAGGTGAGAACTTTTGAGGCTTTTCCTTATGAATGGGCAATGACAAAACAGAATCTTTCTGGTGCTTACCTTGACAGAATTAGGGGAGATAAGACGGAAAATTTAGAAGATGCGATCTCCTTTTCTACAGAAGTATTAAAAGTATATACTTTCGAGGATTTTCCTGAAAATTGGGCAGCTACGCAAAATACTTTGGCAAGTGTTTACATTAAAAGAATCAGAGGGGATAAAGCAGAGAATCTTGAAAAGGCGATCTTGGCTTATACAGAAGCATTAAAGGTGAGAACTTTTGAGGCTTTTCCTTATGATTGGGCAATGACAAAAAATAATCTCGGTAATGCTTACCTTAATAGAATCAGAGGCGATAAAGCCAACAATTTAGAAATGGCGATCTTAGCTTATACAGAAGCATTAAAGGTGACAACTTTTGAGGCTTTTCCTTATGATTGGGCAACAACACAAAATAATCTGGCTAATGCTTACAGTGACAGAATCAGAGGAGATAAAGCAGACAATTTAGAAAAAGCGATCTTAGCTTATACAGAAGCATTAAAAGTGAGAACTTTTGACGCATTGCCACAAGAATGGGCTACGACACAAAATAATCTGGGGAATGCTTATCAAAATCGCATCAGAGGGACAAGGGCAGATAATCTAGAGTTAGCGATAGCGGCTTTTAACCTATCTTTAGAAGTCTATACCCGTGAAGCTTTTCCTGAATATTGGGCGAGGTCACAAAATAATCTGGGCAATGCTTATAGAGATCGCATTCTTGGGGAAAGGGCAGATAATCTAGAGTTAGCTATTGATGCTTATAACCAGTCTTTAGAAGTATATACCCCGACTGCTTTTCCTATAGAGTGTTTACTAACAGGACGAAACTTAGGAAATACTGCTAACTCTATCGAAGACTGGGAAACCGCCATCAAGGGCTACAACTTAGCCATCGAAGCAGTAGAAAATATCCGACTCGAAGCCTCAAACCCCCAACGACAACAAGAAATCCTCTCCGATGCAATGGATGTTTATCATGGCATTGTTCAATCCTATCTCAACCTCAATCAAAAAGATTGCGCCTTAGAATACGTTGAACGTAGCAAAACCCGCTATCTAGTCCAATTGCTTACGGAACGAGATATCTATCCTAAAGGTAATATCCCCCCAACTATTATTACCGAATTAGATCGCCTCCGTCGTGCCATTATTGGAGAAAAACAACAGTTAGCCATCCAAGAACAAACCCGCAATAGGGGAGGAATTTTAACCCTAGATCAACAAAGACAACCCATCTTAAATGACTATACTCACCTCAATCATTTAAAACAAGAATTAAATCAACTCATTGACCGTGAAATAACTCCCATAGACCCCACTTTTAGCTTAACTCAAAAGGTTGAAAGCATTCCTCTAAGTGAGATTCAATCCTTAATTGATCAAGATACTGCCATCTTAGAATGGTATATTGCAGGGGATAGTATTATGGCGTTTATTGTTACTTCCCAAGGATTAAACGTTTGGCAATCTTCAGCAGAAGATCGAGAAAAATTGATTAATTTTATTAAAAATTATCGTGATGCTTATGAAAATAATAAAACCGAGTGGATTAATAATCTTAATTTTCGTTTAAATCAACTATCAGAAATTCTCCACATTGATGAACTTTTAGAACTGATCCCTAAATCTTGCTCTCGTCTCATCCTAATTCCCCATTGGTTTTTACATATTATTCCCCTTCATTGTTTACCCCTAAAAAATGGACAATTTCTCTATCAACGCTTTACTAAAGGTGTAGGATACGTTCCCAGTTGCCAACTTTTAAAACTGGTAAAATTATCACAGAGAGAAAACTTTACTCGTCTTTTTGCCATTAAAAACCCCACCAGAAAAGACCTAAAACCTCTCTTAGGTGCAAATCTAGAAATCGAGAGAATTAGTCAAGGATTTGCCACTGAAAAAACCATTATTATTGGGGAATTAGAAGCATCAGAACAAACCCTAGAAAATCGTCGTCAAGAGTTACAAGAATCTCATTGTATTCATTTTTCCTGTCATGGTAAATTTAATAATGAATCCCCTAGAGATTCCGCTTTAATGTTAGCAGATCCAGACGGTAACTTAGGAGAATTAGCTAACCTAACCCTAGCAGAAGTATTTGAAAAATTTGACTTAAGAGAATGTCGTTTAGTCACTTTTTCTGCTTGTGAAAGTGGTATAATCGAAAGTAAAGCTGATAGTATTAGCGATGAATATGTGGGTTTACCCAGTGGTTTTCTATTTGCAGGAAGTTCTAGTGTCGTTAGCACCCTTTGGACAGTAGATCCCCTAGCAACCACGTTATTTATGGCTAAATTTTATCACGATCTTAAACGGATTTCTATCCAAGATCAAGGGAGTATTGCCATTGTTTTAAATAATACACAAACATGGTTAAGAACATTGAACAGTAAAAAATTAGCCAGAATTAAAAATAGTCAAAAATTCCAGCAATTACTCGATCGAGTCTTTGAAAGTAAACGGGATAGAAGAAAATTCCAAGACTTATTAGAAGCTGCGGTTAAACGTGAACCCTATCCCTTTGCCAATCCCTATTATTGGACTGCATTTATCGCTACAGGGGTTTAATCTATTGTTCCTTGAGAATACAATTAAGTTGAGGTATTCTCCCCCCTTTTTAAGGGGGGTTGGGGGGGATCACTTTGATTTAAGAATCAGGATAATTTTGACAAAATTTATCCAGTCCTTGATCCTGAATATAAACAGCAACTATAGCAGATAAAATTCCCGCGACTTGCGGAGGACACATCAAATATCCTACAATAATACCTGTTAAAGTAGGGATAAGTGCGGGTAAATATTTTTCTCGCAACTTCGGTTGACAAATAGAATCCCGACATTTATTAAGAACAATAACAAACCAACGAAAATCAGCATTATCTTCTACCCCTTCAATCCCGTTACGAGTGGCAATAGACTCAGCAGCATCTGCTAAATCTCCCTCCCATTCCTCAATAACATCAAGTGCAATTAAAGCGTTCTCATTGTCCGCAAATTGAATACGGTACTGAGCAATTTTTTCCGGTGTTAACTGCGTTGCGTCTGACATAATATGATTCTTAAAGCTAAAACCAATTTTTTCCCATTATCTCACCTTATAATCGTCTCGTCGCTAAAGGTTTTGACTTTACCGATGGCAAGTTAATCCCATCAAGATTAGCTTAGAAGACTAGGAAGAAGCGAATTTTTGGGGGTGATAATTTACTTTTGTCAAAAATCATTACATATTCGCAACAAAATACACTTTTTTGAGCAAACTAATATACCATACTTAGACAAAGCGATCAATTATTTTGTCCCAAGAATTACGCGCTAAACTTATCTCCTGTTATCCCGAAAGTCAGGAAAAAGAGGAAGTCTTAATGAAGATGATTTCTGAACATTAATCAATTGAGGATAGGGAGAGGTTGCTAACGGTCAATATTGCCACCTGAATCGCTTTTTCAATGGCCTGTTGTTTGCTTTCTAAACTAATCCCTTCCTCTTTACTTCTTGCGGCAATCACAGCACAAATACAAGCGGCAGTAAATCCATAAACCCCCGCCATTTTAAATAAAGTTCCCGCTTCCATTTCATAATTGAGAATATTTAAACGTCGATATTCTTCCGTAATTCCCTCTAAGTGACGCTGAAGATAAGGGTTAGCAGAAGACACAATTCTTTCCTGTCCTTCATAAAAACTATCCACAGAAGCGGTAATACCTAAATGATAATTTACTCCCAAAAATTGAGCCGATTTGACTAGAGCAACTGTTAAAAAAGGATCCGCCACTGCGGGATATTCCGGAGGAGCAATATCATTAGCTGCACCTTGCCTACATAAAGCCGCTTGCGAGATAATAATATCACCAATTTTTATTCTATTTTGAATTGCGCCACAAGTACCAATACGAATAATAGTTTTAATTCCCACCTGTATTAATTCATTAACCACAATACTCAAAGATGGCGCACCCATGCCACTGGTGGCCAGAAGAATTGGGGTAGAATTATCTAGATAGCCAAGATAACTATTTAATCCGCGATAATCCGATAGTAAACGTGCATTTTGTAAATAGGTTTCAGCAATATAGCGCGAGCGTTCTGGTTCCCCCGATAATAGGGTGATAGTCGGTTTTGCCGTGCCTAAATCCTCACTGCTAAAGTTGAGATGATAGGGTTTTTGGTGAGATAAGTTATTGGACATTTAAATCAAATTAAGAGCAGTTACTTTGGTTAAATAGGCTTTTAGTTATTATAACAACTTTAGGTTTAAATTGAAATTAAATATTTAATTATTGACAAAAGAGAATCAAGCTTAAGGACGACTATTGATGTTAAGTTCTTGCACTAATTCGTGTACTGTGGTTGAGGGATTGGCATCAAAAGGATGTTTTTTGGCTTCATCTCTATCTTGAATAAGTTTTGCTGCATTAGTGATTGCTGTTGTCTGGTATGGCTTTAATTTTTCGTACATATCCTCTCGATTTTTTGCATATTGTTCTTTTTCGTTTAATAATTTACACTTTTTCATCTGAGTATTTAAAATTTTTGGGTATTCACTTCGGGATGTGGCAATATCCAGATATTGAAAGTGTAAAATAAACCAAATTTCAAAAGCTTCATTAGAATAGGCAATCTTGATATTTTTTTGTTTAGCCAGTCCTTCTGCTTGATTAAATTGCTCTTTAGAACAGTTATCTTTATCAAAAACACACCAGATTTGATCGAATGAGTCATCTTGTTTTAGATTATCTATAATCTGAATAGCTTTGTTGACTAAACTCAAGCTATTTTTACCTTCACCTTTCACCCTAACTTCAATTTTCTTAGGAACAGTAAAAGCCTTAAAATAGTTAACTTCAGTTTTTTCTCCCTCGCAAATAATTAAAAATCTTTTTCTTGTTTCTCTAGTCTTAGTTTGGCGACGCAAATAATCGGAAGTATTCCTATTTTTACCCATACTAATTACCAATAATTGTACTTAAATCACCAATAAAAGGTATTGCTCCATAACGACCTTGAATATAATCTTTTTCAAGGGTATCATTATTATTAATATCAGCAAATTCCACCAAAGAATATAAATCTGTTGCTCCTTGATGATTTTTTTCGGTAAACCAAATTTGATCCCTCCTCAAAAATTTATGACTAAGTAAATTAATATCGTGAGTAGTAAAAATAAGTTGAGCATTTTTGGGATTAGTTTTCTGAGAATTAAATAATTCGATTATACTTCTAGTCATTAAAGGATGAAGTCTGGCATCCAATTCATCAATTACTAAAACTTCCCCTCTTTGCAAAGTGTCTAAAATCGGTGCTGACAGAGCCAAAATCTTTTTAGTTCCATCAGATTCATGTTTGTCCATATCAAAAATTTCTAACTCAATCATTTTACCTGTTGAGTCATACTTTGGATGATAGGTTTTTATGGTAGCGGACTTTATTTCACCGCTAGAGTGACTGATTATATTTCTGACAACATCCGGTAAATCTTGCGGGAGACTGTCTAAGGAAATTTTTCTGGTTTCTGTTTCTAGGTTGAGATTGTCAATACTTAAATCTAATTTTTTAATTAACTTAGTCACATCATCAATCAAATTTTGTCTATTAGAAAGATGCTCAAGCGTAATCGCTTTTAATAATTCCACATCTAACCCAGACACAACACCTAAGTGACTAAACCAAGAGACAATTTCCACCGCTAGAGAATTATTAAATTGAGCCGCTAGTGATAAAAACAGAGTATTTTTTTTGGTCAATCCTCTTAGTATATTACCTTGTTCAATATTTTTGCTATATTCTATTTTATCGCCTTGCCGATTAAAAATTTTAGTTTCACGACTTCTGGGTGTACAAAATAACCATTCGGAAACTACTCGCTTTTGAGTTACTTCAAATCCATATCTATAAGTTTTATTTTTTAGCTGAAAAACTATTTCAAAAAAGGATGGTTTATCAACAGTTTCGGTACTTAATCTAAAGGGTTCCACATCTATTTTGTCAGTGATTTGTAATTTTGCAGAATTCATGACAAACCGTCGCATAAAATTGAATGCCAGAATTAAATTACTCTTACCACTGGCATTTGCTCCATAAATAGCGGCACTTTTAAGTAAACTAAATTGTTGATTAACCTTAAAAACATTATTTTTATCAAGCTCATCATTACCGTTGGCATCCTCTGCCGCTACCATACTGAGAGTTACTACATCTTTAAAAGAGCGATAATTGCCGACACTAAATCCGATGAGCATTGCATATTAACCCTAAAAGTCTCTAAGGAATAAAGGAGACGATACTTTTAAGTAGGTAGGCACAATTATTTGTAGGATGGGTTAGCGGTAGCGTAACCCATGCGGGCGTTGGGTTTCATGCTTCAACCCAACCTACGTTTATTTTATATTTAATTCCACCCACCTACTTATTTTATGCACTTGTTGAGCATTTGAACAAGAATTGTCCTCAGAATCGGCAAACAATCACAGAAAAAAGGTAAGGAATTAATTTTCCTTACCTGATGATTGTAGCCTTTTGAAAACAAATTTACACTTTTGCTGACTCTTTAACTAACTTGTCCCAACCCAATTCCTTGAGGTTATTGTTGCGACGCAGGGGACGAGTAGCTAATTCTAAAATATCTCGCGCATTGGTAAAACCGTGGATTTGAGCAAAAGTAAATTCTACCGACCATTTAGTGTTAATTCCCCGCGCTTCTAAGGGATTTGCATGGGCCATTCCCGTAATCACTAAATCGGGTTTTAACTCGTAAATGCGCTGAATCTGATTGTAGTTATCAGGTTTTTCGATGATTTTCGGGATGGGAACACCCATATCATTACAGGTTTTTTCTAGTAATGCTAATTCGGCTGCTTGGTAGCGTTTATCCATGTAGGGAATACCGATTTCATCACAAGTCATCCCGCAACGAATTAGGAAACGTGCCAGAGAAATTTCTAGTAAATTATCCCCCATAAAGAAGACCGATTTACCGCGCACAAGTTGCAGATAATCCTCTAAACTTTCCCAAATTTTTGCCTCTCTTTCTTCTAATCCCTGCGGTTGTACTCCCAAAACAGAACAGATTTTTTCTATCCAAGCGCGGGTTCCATCCGGACCGATGGGAAAGGGTGCGCCAATTAATTTACACTTACGACGACGCATTAAAGTGGTGGCAGTTCGTGATAGAAAAGGATTGACACCAGCGACATAATAACCTTCTTCAATTACTGGTAATTCAGTAAACCGTTTGGCCGGCAACCAACCATCAATTTTAACTCCTTGTTTTTTCAATTCTAGGGTTAAATTGGTCACAATTGGGTCGGGAACGGAACCAAATAAAACTAAAGGAGGATGGTCTTTATATTCCGATTCTTCCTGTTTAATTTCTTCTTTTTTACGTCCAAAAGTTAGGAGTTTCTGGATGGCATTCCGTTCTTCTTTTTCATCTTCGTGCTTAACTTTTTCGGGACATTTATGCACCATGGAAGCGAGGACGGTATCTTCCCCTTGGGTAAAGGCATAATCTAAACCATTAGCGCGTGCTGTCACGATAGGAATACCGATTTCTGACTCTAGTTTCGGCGCTAATCCTTCCAAGTCCATTTTGATGATTTCGGTGGTACAAGTACCGATAAAAACGATAACGCTAGGGTTTCTATCTCGTTTAATTTGTAAGCAGAGGCGTTTTAATTCTTCGTAGTCTTTTAGTTGAGCGGAAATATCCCCTTCTTCTAATTCAGCCATGGCATAACGTGGTTCAGCAAAAATCATCACCCCCATGGCATTTTGCAGGAAGTAACCACAGGTTTTTGTGCCGATAACAAGGAAGAAACTATCTTCGATTTTTTGGTATAACCAAGCAACACAGCTAATCGGACAAAAGGTGTGATAGTTGCCGGTTTCACAATCAAATTGTAAAGCGCTCGGTTCTTGAGTGGCAGTCATGTTTTTAGGTTCTCCTTTAAATTGGTTTATTTACAGCCTTTCTCGTTGTAACTCTTGGCGGATTTTTTGCAGTACAGGATCCTCAGTAGGATATAAAGAATTACTTAATTCTCTTTCTTTTTTTTCTAGTTGTTTCTTCTCAGGATCAAAATTTAATCCTAAAACTTCTAGCAGTTTGTTCCCATCGGAATTAAGCTGACAAAAGGGATACATCCACACTGATAATTGAGATTCTAAAACGGTCATTGCACCTATAATGATGTCAGCACTAGGACGTTTACCACCGTCGGGAGTTTTTCGCCACGAATCTTTAGAATCCATTAAAGACTTAATCCACGGTTGATTATTTTGGTAGTAATCTAACCATTTATCTGGTAAGATTTCTTGCAATTCCTCGACAATAATTACTTTGTTTTTTTCGACTGATAATTGTTTTTCTCGGAATCCGTTGAGATATTCAGTGTGCGAATTAGACATCAGTAATTCTTTTTCCGATTTTTCCAACTCCTTTTTTTCAGAATCAAAATTTAGTCCTAAGACTTCTACCAGTTTGTCCCCATCGGAACTAAGTTGACAAAAGGGATACATCCACACTGATAACTTAGGTTCTAAGGCTGTTGCTGCCGCTATAATTATGTCAGCACTGGGACGTTTACCACCGTCGGGAGTTTTTCGCCACCAGCCTCTGGAATTCATTAAACACTTAATCCAAGCTTGATTATTTTGGTAGTAATCTAACCATTGCCTCGGTAAGGTGGCTTTTAATTCCTCAAAGTTGCTCATTTTGTCCCATAAGTTAGGCTATTAACTAATAAGTGGGTAGGGTGGGTTAGGCGACGATAAGTTAGGCTATTAACTAATAAGTTAATTATTCGCCGTAACCCACCCAGTGGGTAGGGTGGGTTAGGCGACGATAAGTTAGGCTATTAACTAATAAGTTAATTATTCGCCGTAACCCACCCAGAAAAAGAGTTTATTGGTGGTTATTGGTGGGTTTTGGTGGGTTACGCTGTAGCTAACCCACCCGACAAAATAATCTAAACCATCATTAGATCTAATTCCGCCTCGGCGTTAACTTTGGGTTTATCGGCATTAAGATAGAAATCCGATAATAAAGTGAATAACTCCCGGTCGGCAGATTCTTTGGGAATAACTCCTTCTGGTTTGGCTAAAATCTGATCGGCAATGTTGAGATAATAGTCACAAACGTAACTTAACATCGGATCCTTGTCGGCCATTTCAAAGAGAGTTTGACCTTTAACTCTGGAGACGCGAATATCTTCAATTAAGGGTAAAACTTCTAACACTGGCATGGGAACATGGTCCACATATTTATTAATTAAATCCCGTTTTGAGGTGCGATTGCCAATTAATCCGGCTAGTCGCAGGGGATGAGTGCGCGCTTTTTCGCGGACGGAAGCGGCGATGCGATTGGCGGCAAAAAGAGCGTCAAAGCCGTTATCTGTGACAATTATGCAGTAATCGGCGTAATTTAAGGGAGCGGCAAATCCTCCACAGACCACATCCCCCAAAACATCGAACAAAATCACGTCAAATTCATCAAAAGCGTTCAATTCTTTTAATAATTTTACCGTTTCCCCGACGACGTAACCGCCACAACCGGCACCGGCCGGAGGGCCACCCGCTTCCACACATTTGACACCACCGTAACCGTCATAGATAACGTCTTCGGGCCAGATGTCTTCGTAGTGAAAATCTTTTTCTTGCAGGGTATCGATGATTGTGGGAATAAGAAAGCCGGTGAGAGTGAAAGTGCTATCATGCTTGGGGTCACAGCCTATTTGTAGGACTTTTTTGCCTCTTTTGGCTAAAGCGGCCGAAATATTACAGCTTGTTGTCGATTTACCGATGCCACCTTTTCCGTAGACTGCGAGTGTTAAAGGCATGGAAGTTCTCCTAAATGTGCGCTTGAATGGTGAGTTTGTTTATCAGTGCTTTGATTGCAATTATTGACCATCTCCCCACTCCTTGGAAAGAGGCTCAATTTTTATCTGCTATAGCTAGAGTGAGATTTAAAGCTTAAAAATTAGCTTAATAATTTTTTAGAGCTTATAGAGTCTCTGAAATTGATAAAAACTTATAAAAACAGCTTTGTTTATACATTTACTTTAAATACAAACAATAAGCAAAAAACCACCAAAGCTTTACAAAAACTCGATAAACAGGGTTTTACCGTGGCAAACCGGGACAAAAAAGGTCAAGATAGAGGCAGTCTAGAGACCGATGGCAGATTTTCGTGAATAATCATTACAATTTTCCTGGTCAGCAGATTAAATAAATCAATCCCCAGAAGGATACCGAAAGGCTGTAGTAGAATTACAGGAAAGTACCTCTAGGGTTTCCCATGCGAGTTAAGCAAAAAACGCTGACTACACTCTTATTAGAGAATAAGGCTCCTAAATATCGTCCTTTTCTCGGTTTTTTTCTGGCTGGGGTTCCTTTGCTGTTTTTAGCCTATGTGGTTTCTTTCCAGCGCGCTTATCTTGACTGCATTAGGTTAGGCACAAAAAGGATAGATTGTCAATATGTCCAAGAGTATAATTTTCCTGTTTCTAGTCGGGAAAATTTTTCTTTAACTCACATTAAAGCTACGGCTGTCTATCAAGAAGTTTTTATCAGTGTTGAGCAGAAAAAAACTGTTAATAACACGGTTTTATTGGTCGGAAGAAATAACTATCTCTACATCGAGAATTTTCGAGATGTGCAGTCAGCTAGTGATTTTAAAACTCAATTTGAGAGTTTTGTGAATAGATATCAAACTCAGGAAATTATTGCCAAAAGTCCCCTAGATACCTTTTCAGCACTGCTAGAACACCACCATAATTATCGCTATTATCTTTGGGGTATGTTATGCTTATTGTCTGGTATGTTGTTACTTTATGATGCCAGCTATCGGGAGAGTTATGTCTTTAATCAAGCCAAGGCTACCCTAACCCGTAGGCGACAACATTTAATTTTTAGAAGCGAAAGTGATTATCTTCTAGAGAGAATTGTTGAAGCAAAGGTAGAAGATTACAAAGGCTTTTTAGGGTCTAGTTACCGACGGATTATTTTAACCTTATCCAACGGGGAAGAAATTATTCTCAATGGCCGTTTACTGGAATCTATCAGTAACGGAAAAAGGGAAGAAAAAATCCTGGCAATGATTGCCGAAAAGTTAAACTTAACTCAAGAGGAAGTGTTAATCTAAGTAAATGCGCTCAAATTCTAGCTATTTAAAGTATCTTTTTCTCGGTTTCCTATTAGTGACCGTGTTAGTTTATATATTGCGCGGCATGGGAATATTATCTTTTTTACCAGGAGGATTAATTTTGTTATTAATTCTCTCTTCCGTGGTGACGGGTTTTATCTACGGAATCGATAAAACCCGCCGTTTTTAGGAAAATATTGGACCTTACTTCCAGACAGAAACGAGAAGGCTACATCTCATTTTTGTAAATCCACTAAGTTGGGATTTTTAAGGGGAAACTTTCTGCTAAAGTCGGGCGTTACTTTCGATTTTATCACTCAATCCAAGCTTTTGGGGGGTTCTACCCCCCAAACCCCCCGTTGGGGACGCAAGCGCCGTCCCCAAACCCCTCGCGCATTAGTTTTTCGGTGGGATGCTTACAGACGGCTGCTGATATATCTGTGATAATTTAAAAGTCACTGATAATTGCTGATAGTCGGTATTTCTGCAAATGTGAGATACACCCAACGAGAAGAGCCGAACGGTTCTACTGATAATGATTAACCCAAAGGTCAATTTGTCAGCAATCCCACGGATAAAAATAACTGATGGTGAGCCATAGATATTTCTCCAAAATTGAGATGCAGCCATTGCCAAAGGCTAACACACCTAGGCTAATTAACCGGGGACTAAAGAAGATTTGAGCGCAAAAATTTTCTCGATTACCTCTTCTACCACCTTATCGGGAGTGGAAGCGCCAGAAGTAACTCCGATGGCAATTTTTCCCTCATTTAACCAGTTATCGGTGATGATTAAATCACCCCCTAAAGGTTTATGTTCGATGCGATTACCGGGGAGAATGCGCTCGGCACTATCGATATGATAGGAGGGAATGGCACGCTCGATCGCTATTTCCTGTAGGTGAGTGGTATTAGAGGAATTATAACCGCCAATTACCACCATTAAAGAAACCGGTTCTTTCACCAGTTCAAACATGGCATCTTGACGCTCTTGAGTGGCATCACAGATGGTATTAAAACTCATGAAATGATCTTTAAAATCGATCGGTCCGTACTTTCTCAACATAGTATGCTCGAAGAGTTTGCCAATTTCCTCCGTTTCACTTTTAAGCATCGTGGTTTGATTGGCAATACCGATATAATCTAGATCGCGATCGGGATCGAAACCCTGGGAATGAGCATTTTTAAACTTCTCTAAAAACTCGTTTTTATCGCCACCGTGGAGAATATAATTAGCGACATAATTAGCTTGAGCCAAATTTAAAACGATCAGATAAGTGCCGGCAAAAGAGCTAGTGGCGATCGTTTCTTCGTGATTATATTTGCCGTGAATAATCGAAGTGTGGTCCTTTTTTTTGTGCTTTTCCACGGAATTCCACACCTTAGAAACCCAGGGACAAGTGGTATCCACAATCATGCAACCCTTATCGTTAAGTATTTGCATTTCCGAAATACTAGCCCCAAAAGCGGGTAAAATCACCACATCCCCCGATTCCACCACACTAAAGTCTTTTTGGCCATTTTCGACGGGAATAAAACCCACGGCCATGGCCCGCAGACGCTGATTGACCGAGGGATTGTGAATAATTTCGTTAGTAATCCAGAGACGTTCCTGGGGAAAATGCTGACGAGTTTCATAGGCCATGGCGACCGCGCGTTCTACCCCCCAACAAAAACCAAAAGCTTGAGCGAGATAGATCGTCACGTCACCCCGTTGTAAACGATAATTATTTGCACGAATTTTTTGGATCAGGTCGCTTTGATACTGATTGGTCATCGCATCCATTACTTCCTCTTTGTGACCGAATCCCTTGCGGTTATAGTTATCCGATTGCTGTAGGGTACGTTTAAAGGATTTTGTATCCATGATTCTCTGATAGGGGTATTGGTGGCGCTAAATTGGTCGAGACAGTAGCTTGTCATATATTAAAGATACCTTATCTAGTCAGCCCAGGAGGCTTTTAGAGACTAGAGAGAAATTCCTCGTCGATATCGTAACCAAACTGTTGAGCGAAAAATTTTAAGCGAGATAAAGCAGGAATTTGCTGACTTTTCAGCCAATCAGACAAAATAAAGAGTTTTTGCATCACAAAAATCTCCAAAGCTTCGGGATTATATTGAATTCCTTCCCCACGATGGAATTGATGGGGAACCAACATAGCAGCATAACGGGCGATTTCTCCCTGTTTTGGGTCAAGAATAAAGATTAACCAGGGATAAACTGCATCCAAACGCAAAAACCACAGCCTGACTTCCGGTATCTCCGATAATTCCCGCATATCACCCTCCGCGCGAGGATAATCTATCTCTAATTGTAGAGCTTGTTCCAGTTCGGCGATCGCTGATCGGGACTGATAATCTTGAATAATAGTCTCTAAAGATGAGAGATCGAGATTTTGGATTTGATTGGGTTTAAGAGCGATTTTGACAGTCATAGGGGCAAATAAAAGGTTACATCGGGCAAAATTACTGTTTTTTATCCCTAGATCGACAATGATCTATCTCAGAAAATACTCTCAATCGGGACAAAAAAACTAAGTTTGACTATTCTCTCACTCCGGAGCGAGAGAGGAAAACCAGACTAAAATCCCCAGGGTTGGATTTCTCCTACCAGGGTAAGCGCATCTCATACTAAATCCGTTGAGTATAGGCTACTTATAGAGGGGAGGCAAAAAGCAACAGGCACTCATGCAAAAGGGGAAATAAATAATCAGTTTTTAATAACCAGATTTAGTATCAAAGCCTATTGACAGCTAGATTGTAGCTCCTGAGTGGAAGCAGGTAAGGCGGCCCAGGGTAAGCATATAATCATTAGACTTCTTGCAGAAGTCAGGCAACAGGCAAAAGGCAAAAGGCAACAGAAAGAAGAATAGATGCTTTCAGCATCAGGATTGATTACTTTTTGACTTTTGCAAGAGGTTTATTATCCATCCCTTAGGCTGAAGGTCGGGGTAAAGTACCCAGCCGGCGGTCTTAAAGAAGTCCTCTACTTGCTCAAACAGGGTGGGATGATTAGTGGAATGCCTGAACCCGATCGAGTGATTGTGATCAAGCTAGATGAGTTTTTTTACTGGTGATAAAGGTGAGTGTAAGCGTGCAGATTTTATAATTATCGCTAATACCACTAATGAAAAAGTTATCCTTTGTTTAGAAATGAAGAAAAGCAGAGATTCTAATTCATCGATAAGTAGGTGGGTGGAATTAAATATAAAATAAACGTAGGTTGGGTTGAAGCATGAAACCCAACGCCCGCATGGGTTACGCTACCGCTAACCCATCCTACAAATAATTGTGCCTACCTACTTAATTAAACAATTAACAGGAGCCAAATGCTTTGTCTCCTATTGTCGTGAAATCGGACGCTTATTTTGGAATCAACCCGATTTTCTTCAGGACTATCAATATCGCTTTGTTAGCATTAAAAATATCAGTATTTCTAAAACAACCACGAGCAGCAGTAAACCTTCTCAAAAAAGTGAGATTCACGATCAACCAGAAAAAATGTTAAAAATTCCTGCTCAAGCGAAGCACTTTCAAGAATTAATTTATACTAAATCCAGTTATCAAAGACTGATTATCTATTTCTCTTTTGCCTTTTGCCTGTCCTGATATGTAGCCTATAGTCAACGGATTTAGTATTAGTCCTATAGCTTGACATTATGACCGATTTAATCTCGATCGAATAACGATCTTTTGCCGAGAGTGCCGAAAGAGCCTTATCGATGCTCATTTTTAAAAACTTCAAACACCTGCCGGCTGAAATATTTTAACTTATCAGCCACCTTAGCAGAAGGTTGATAATTGCCGACTAATTGCCAATTTTCCACCGTAGATAGTCGCCAAGCGGTTCCTTGATGGTTAAAAGCCTGCATTTCTAAGCCAATCAAACGCTGATGCTGATCCTCGCTATCGAGATGAAAACGAATTTGTACCAGAATACTGCGCCCTTGAATTCTGGGACTCCAACCGGGAAAATGGAAAGCGATATCGATCGAGTCGGGATCCGTTAACTCCCTTGTGTGGGGATCGTTGCGCCAAGGTTTCAGATCTGCCTTTGCATCGGGGAATTGTTGTTTAAACAGGTTGACGAGTGTGGCGATCTTCGCCGTTAATTCTAATCCTTTTGCCTGTTCCGACGCATTCATGCTCACCTCTGATAATTGCTTATAAAGTAACTATTTATACAGTTTAGCCCTGCTTTTTGCGACTATTGGAACAATTATAACGATATTTTCTCGATCGAGTCCAAAATGCCGCGCCTGTCAATCCAGATAGCCGCTGCCAAAAAGACACAATCAAAACTAAACTAGAAAAGAGGACAATCGACAGGAACAGTATTTTCTATGAATCCCCAAGAGTCTCTATTGCAATCGATCGAAAAATTAGGCTATCGGGTTACGGTGGGTGATGTGGCGGCAAAATCGGGTTTAGAGATTAACGCTGCACAACAGGGATTATTAGTTTTAGCTGCGGAAGCGGGGGGACATTTACAGGTAGCAGACACGGGGGAGATTATCTATCTTTTTCCCGAAAATTTTCGCTCGATTCTTCTGAATAAATATTGGCAATTGCAGTTAAAAGCTTTCGCCAGTAAAATCTGGCAAGTGGTTTTTTATATTATTCGTATTTCCTTCGGCATTGTTTTAATTATTTCGATTTTAATCCTCTTGTTTGCTATTCTGGCGATCCTGATAGCCTCAATGTTTAAAGATAGTGACTCGGATAATAATTCGGGAAATAACAACATTAATATTAACTTCTTTCCCACGGACTTTTTCTGGATTTTTTATCCCGATTTTGGTAATAACTACTACGAAAAAAGAGATCGGGAAGTTAAGGCAGAAAAACCCCCTAGTAAGATGAATTTTCTCGAGTCAGTTTTTTCTTTTCTTTTTGGCGATGGCGATCCTAATTTTAATTTAGAGGAGAGACGCTGGCAAACTATCGGTAAAGTAATTCAAAATAATCGTGGCTCGATTATCGCTCCACAAATTGCCCCCTATCTCGATAGTATTACCCCCAGTCAGGAGGAGACAGAAGATTATATACTCCCAGTTTTAACTCGTTTTAATGGGTTGCCGCAAGTGTCCGATCGAGGCGATATTATCTATTATTTTCCCGATCTACAGGTGACAACCAAACAGAGAAAATTACAAACAGTTTCGCCCTATCTAAGGGAAAAACGCTGGAAGTTTAGCGAAGCGGATAGTGGTCAAATTATCCTAGCTTTAGGTTTAGGAGCGGTTAACTTTATCCTCGCTTTAGTTTTAGGATATTTGCTCAACAGTGATAGTGTCGATTTGAGCGGTTCTCTGGGGTCGATAGTCACAGGAATCTACGGGTTTCTCCTCAGTTATGCCGCTGCTTTTTTGGGGATTCCCCTCGGTCGTTATTTCTTTTTACAGTGGAGAAATGAGCGGGTTAATCAACGCAATCAACAGCGAGAAAAAAGAGCAGATCTATTAGCACAAAATAATCCTGAATTAGAGCAAAAACTGGCCTACTCTCGTCAATTCGCTGACCAAAAAGTGATTACAGATGCTGATATTAGTTATTCTACCGATCAAGACTATCTCGAACAAGAGATCGAGCGCTCGGATAAAATCGATCGAGAATGGCAAAAACGCTTAGAATCGCCCGATTCCTGACTCCTGCTTGAAAGAGGGTGTGGGGTGTAGGGTGTGGGGTGTGGGGTGTGGGAATTATGAATTATGAATTATGAAGTGGGGAAATGGGGAAGTAGGGAAGTGGGGAAGTAGGGAAGTAGGGAAGTGGGGAAGTAGGGAAGTGGGGAAGCTGTCTCATCACCCTATCACCCCAAAACCCTACCACCCTATCACCCTATTTCCTGACGACCGACTCCTGCTTTGGC
>NZ_CAIP01000404.1 GCF_000297435.1 Microcystis sp. T1-4
CCCTCTAGGCATTTCAAATGATAGCAGTCAATCAGAATAGTTACAAACTTGACCTATTTGGTCGATTGTTGCTTAACAATTGAGAGGGCAAATTCTACCCAAATATACCCAAATCGCCCTCTAGGTTGATTTTGTCAAAAATTGTTAAGATGCGCTTACCTTGACTATCTACACTTTCTATCCCTACTCTGACAGAAAAGGGATAACAAAACCCATCAGCTATCCTTAGTTGATCTAGCAAAAAGCCTTGAGAATATAATAGAGATAAAAAAGAGGAAAACTGATGATTACTATACGCAAAGCGGAGGAAAGAGGCCACGCTAACTATGGTTGGTTGGATACCTATCATACTTTTTCTTTTGCCCAATATTATGATCCCCAACAGATTAATTTTAGGAGTCTCAGAGTTATTAACGAGGATAAAGTCCTTGGAGGAAAAGGATTTCACACCCACGGACACCAGGATATGGAGATTTTAACCTATGTTTTGGCGGGAGAACTAGAACACCAAGACAGTCTCGGCACGGGTTCCCTGATTCGACACGGTGAAATTCAACGGATGAGCGCAGGAACAGGGATAAAGCATAGTGAATTTAATCATTCTGCCACTAATCCCCTCCATCTTCTGCAAATTTGGATTATTCCTGATCAAAAAAATCTAGAACCCAGTTATCAACAAAAAGCGATCGAATTTTCTCCCCATACCTTACAGTTAATCGCCTCTCCCACCGGTGCCGGCAACGCGGTTAAAGTCCATCAAGACGTTAATCTCTACGCGGGAATTTTGCCCCCAGGCCAGTCCCTCACCCATTCCTTAGCTCCCAGTCGTTATGGCTGGTTACAGGTGGCTAGAGGGCAAATAACCGTGAATGGCGTGCATTTACGAGCGGGGGATGGAGCGGCAATTAGCGACGAAACCTCTTTGGCTATTCAATCCCTAGAAGACTCGGAAATTTTGCTTTTTGACCTAGGGTAGTGGGGTTGAGTGTTAGGAACCCTAGGGGCTAAGTTTTGCCGCCAATTCCCCGGCCGACTTTCAGCCATCAATACTGTCCACCACGCTGAGAAAATCGTTGTGGATTAGCTCGGCGATAAAATTCTCCGGATCGGTGATAGGAACGGTAACGCCTTGGCTGGCCACCATCTTCTTGGCCATCCGAGTCATGAAGTCCTGTCTTGTTTCCGTCATTGTACCCTGACATTGTTGTAATTTTTCCACCAATTCCAGTGGGGAATCGGCCACCAGTTTATCCCCCTCGCGGGTGACATAAATTGTCATCTTTCCTACCTCCTAAATGATCGGGAACGAGAATTCGGCACTACTAAACTACTTCTTTTCTCGCTATCATTATTGCCAGTTAGTTAGTCCCAGCCTCGTCCGTCTTTCCCTATTTCCATTATTTTTTCGGGCTTGTCGCCGGGTAATTATTATTATCGCCAAAATAAAAGGATAAATTTGTCAATCTTTGTAACGAAAAATCAAGAAAAACTGTTCTCACCGTATCGCCCTGAACCTTTGCGGAGAAATTTGTTACAATAAATACAAAGGGACTCCCTGCGCTGGCTTCCATACCTAGTAAAAAATTGGCCAGGTGGAGAGCGGAAGCCAATAGTTCCGATCGGGACGGCATTTGTCAGAGTTTCCCGCTTCCTTTAGTTTTAGGGGGAAAAGCCATGAAATCTGGAATATTATTATCGCCCGATCGACCGCTGCCAGAATTTCTCCGGTCAGCTATCCAAGACCGCTTTCCGGGGAAAGTGATCGACGATCTCAGCATCCGCTACTATGAAAGCGTCGAGGATGTGGGGTGGGAGTATTTTAACGATCGGGTATTGCCAGCCTGTAGTGATGAGCCTGTTGTCCGCTATCTTGGCCCATTTATATCCTACGTCCGTCTAGGAGAGGCCTTGGTTTTGGATCGGCAAGATGGTCTTGTGGTTTACGACACCGATCGAGATGTTCCCTGCACGGAAACTGGACCTTTCTGGTTGGTGACTCCTAAATCACGCTGAAAAAGCCCAACCTAGGTAAGATTTGACGGGTGGAGTCGGTAAGCGACAAAACCCGTCGCGTTTTTATAACGCTTGCGATCGCAACCAAGCCACGGGTAGATAGAGTATTTTCTTGGGTAAAGGCACGAAGGCACGACGGGCGAAGACATCATAATTATTTGCTTCAATTACGTCTAAAATGCCTTGATAAAGCAGTAAAGCCGCCCAAACCGGCCAACGGGAATCGGGATTAAGGGCGCGGATCCCCCTTTCGGCGGAATCGTAGTAATAACGGGCCCGCTCAATTTGGAAGCGCATTAACGCCTTCCAACGGTCATCATTAACCCCTTTGAGTAAATCGTCTTCGCTGTAGTGAAAACGCTCTAAATCCTCTAAAGGTAGATAAATCCGGCCACGATGGACATCTTCCCCCACATCCCGCAAAATATTGGTTAATTGATTGGCAATACCGAGATCGATCGCTTCTTCTTGGGGAATATAGACGCTTTGATGGCGTCGCCAAGGAGCAGAGTGATCGCCATCCTCCAATCCTAAGACTGCGCTGGACATTAACCCCACCGTTCCCGCCACCCGATAGCAGTACAGTTTTAGTTCATCAAAGGTTTGATAACGACTGCGATAGAGATCCATCTGTTGCCCGGCGATCATATCCCGAAAGGGTTGGATATCCATGGGGAACTTTTCTAGAGTATCCACGAGAGCAACATCGGCATCCTCAAGGGCAACCCCAGAAAAGACGGTTTCTAGCTGTTTTTCCCATAAATCAAGGGTTTCAGGGGTAGTTAACCGGGCTTGGGGTCCATCGACCAGTTCATCGGTACGACGACACCAGACATAAATTGCCCAGATCGCTTGACGTTTTGCTTTCGGCATCAGGAGAGTACCGAGATAAAACGTTTTGGAATACTTCTCTGTAATCCGGCGACAGAGTTCGTAGGACTCCGCAAGGGAGACGAGGGGTTTGGTGGGGTGGGTCGGTTTTGGCAATTGGAGCATTCTGCTGGGGCGGAATGATTGACTTAGATTAACGGCGAACTGTGGCTAATGATATAGCATTGTCTCACTCAAGGCCATTTTCGTCATTAGTCCCTAGCCAGAGAATTAACGAGCGCTGGACACTGGTGTGGATTGGGTTTTATTCGGGTTTAGCGGTGCTGCGGGGTGATCTTTGCTGATCACTGCTGCCGCTAATTTCCCCGATAAAACCGCTCCTTCCATGCTTCCTAAATATTTTTGCATGGTATAGTCACCGGCGAGATAAAAATTCTCGATCGGAGTTTTCTGGGAAGGTCGATAAGCTTGTCGGCCAGGGGTGGCTTTATAAACTGATCGAGGAGTTTTCACCAGATGATATTTTAACAATTGACTGGGATTATCGCCAGTAAAATGTTGGGGAAAGAGTTTTTCTAATTCTTTCATCGTCGCGGCGATAATTTCTTGATCGGATTTAGTAATCCAATCCTGAGCGGGAGCGAGAACTAATTCTAACATCGAGCGATCGGGGTTAGCGTATTCTTTACAGGTGTTGCTCATGTCAGCATAAACACTGAGTAAAGGCGAACGGGAGAATAATAAATGATCAATGTCGGTTAGTTTGCGATCAAACCAGAGGTGTAAATTGATGACGGGAACTCCTTCTAATCCTTCTAATTTTTGAAAGAATTTATCTTCTTGCCATCGCTTAGGCATCAAAACTTTTAAAGGATCTACAGGCATCGCCGAAACGTAAAGATCGGCGGCAAAAAGATAATCTTCCCCACCGTCTAAACCGCGCATTAAGAAGGCTTTAACTGTGCCATCTTCATTTAACAGAATTTCTTTTAAAGGGGCATTCAAGCGCACTTCGCCACCTCTAGCGGTGATGTAATCGACTAAAGGTTGGCAGAGTCTTTCCGGGGGTGAACCGTCGAGAAAAGCCATTTTTGAGCCGTTTTTCTCCTGTAAAAAGCGGTTGAGGGCTGTTAGTAGAATCGTGGCGGAAATCTCGTTAGGATCGATAAAGTTTAGGGCTTTCGACATAGCGATAAACACTTCTTTTTCTACCCTAGGGGGGATGTTTTGTTTCTCTAACCATTCCGACCAAGAATATTTATCCATCTCCTCAACGTAACTTTGGCCTTTAACAATGGCAGGGATTAAACCGAGTCCAAATTTAATTTTTTCCTCCCAAGTTAACATATCGTTATTGCGGAGAATGGCAACAATACCGTTAATTGGGGCGGGAATATCAGGGAAGTCAAACCGCGAATAGGTCCCCGGTTTTTCCGGCTGATTGAAGATCATCGAGTGTTCTTTCCACTGTAGGCGATCTTCTATGCCCAATTCTTTGAATAATTGCAGCATATTGGGATAAGCACCAAAGAAGATATGTAAACCGGTTTCGTACCAGTCCCCATCGGCATCTTTCCAAGCGGCAATTTTTCCCCCTAATACATCGCGACGTTCCAGTACGATGGGCGTATGTCCCGCATCGACCAGGTATTTCGCACAAGATAATCCGGCTAGTCCCGCACCAGCGATCGCAACTCGCATCGTTTCCTATCTACTCTCTAATGTCTTGTCTTTATCACATTCGCTATTATACTTCACATTTCGTTACATTTTTTTTCAGATTGTCGAGAAGGCAGGGGGCAGGAGGCAAAAGGTAGGAGACAGGAGATTATTTTTATTTATTCTCCCCATTTCCCCACACCCGTTCGGACCTCGGCCTGAGTTCAGCGTTCGACAAAAGCTCACGGGCGAAGCCCACACCCCACTTCATAATTCATAATTCATAATTCATAATTACCCCTCCCCACTTCCTTGATGACTGCTTACTGGTCACTGATAACTGCTTACTGGTCACTGATAACTGATAACTGGTCACTGATAACTGATAACTGATATTGTGATATGTAATTAGCTTAATTCGCTTACCTTTTTAGTTCACGCGTACACCCTCTTCAATCGATCGCTATGACTTTTCCCACTACGTCACCTCAAGTCTCGGAAATAGAGAATAATCGTGCTTGGCATAATTTAACTGGGGAACAAACCCTCGAAATCCTGAGAACCAATGGGGAAACCGGCTTAATCGAGGCGGAAATTGTTAAAAGAAAGGATATTTTCGGTTTAAATGAACTAAAAGAAACGGGGGGACGTAGCCCGTTAATGATTCTCTGGGAACAGTTTACTAACATTATGTTAGTGATGCTGATTGCCGTGGCGGTGGTTTCGGCGGTTTTGGATCTGAAAAAAGGGGAATTTCCCAAAGATGCGATCGCTATTTTTACGATTGTTATTTTAAACGGTATTTTAGGATATTTACAGGAAAGTCGGGCAGAAAAGGCATTAGCAGCCCTTAAGCAGTTATCCTCGCCGAAAGTCCGGGTTATTCGTAATGGTAGCACCTTTGAAGTGGCGGCCAAGGAACTTGTACCCGGGGATATCATGTTACTGGAAGCGGGGGTACAAATTGCCGCCGATGGCAGATTATTAGAGGCACAAAACCTGCAAATCCGCGAGGCTGCCTTAACGGGTGAAGCGGAATCGGTGAATAAACAAGCACAGAAGGTTTTAGCGGAAGATGCCTCTTTAGGCGATCGCATTAACCTCGTCTATCAGGGTACAGAGGTAGTACAGGGGCGTGGGAAAGTGGCGATTACCAAGACGGGAATGGATACGGAAATCGGTAAAATCGCCGCCATGTTACAAGGAGTAGAAAGTGAACCAACTCCCCTACAGCAGCGAATGTCGCAGTTAGGTAACGTTTTAGTGAGTGGTTCCCTAGCTTTAGTGGCTGTAGTTGTGCTTGGGGGCGTAATTCGCTTCGGTTGGCAGTTTTTTGAGTCATTACTAGAAACCTCCCTCAGTATGGCTGTGGCCGTTGTTCCCGAAGGTTTACCGGCAGTGGTAACGGTGACTTTGGCAATTGGAACCCAAAGAATGGTGAGAAGACAAGCTTTAATTCGTAAATTGCCGGCAGTGGAAACTTTAGGCTCGGTAACGACGATTTGCTCCGATAAAACTGGAACTTTAACTCAAAATAAAATGGTGGTGCAGAAAGTCAATACTTGCGGGCAGACAATTACTGTCACGGGGGAAGGTTACGCGCCCATCGGTGAGTTTAGTGGTGCGAGTGAAAGTGATCCCGAACTACAGGCAATTTTAACGGCTTGTGTGCTGTGTAATGATGCACTTTTGCAAAATAAAGCGCAAGAATGGTCAATTTTAGGCGATCCTACCGAAGGAGCTTTACTGACGTTAGCGGGTAAAGGAGGACTATATCGGGAAGCATTGGCACCACAAAGCCCTCGTTTAGGCGAATTTCCCTTCTCTTCCGAAAGAAAGAGAATGTCAGTAATCTGTGAGAATGCCCAGTTAGGTTTGGGAGATTCTGCCTATTTAATGTTTACCAAAGGCTCACCGGAATTAATTCTCGAACGCTGTTCTCTGATCCAAGTTGGGGCGGAAAGTCAACCCTTAACAGCTGAACAAAGAAGCCGTATTTTGGCACAAAATGACGAAATGGCGGGTAATGGCCTACGAGTCTTAGGTTTTTCCTATAAACCGATGACAGAAGTTCCAGAAGCGGAAAGAGAAGATAGTGAGGAACAATCCCTGGTTTGGTTGGGATTGGTGGGAATGCTCGATGCACCCCGCAAAGAAGTTAAAGAAGCGGTTGCCCTCTGTCGTCAAGCGGGAATTCGTCCGATTATGATTACTGGAGATCACCAATTAACGGCTAAGGCGATCGCCAGTGAATTGGGCATTGCTGCTGCCGGGGAGCGAGTAATCACGGGGAAAGAATTAGAAAAAATGTCTCAGAATGACCTAGAGGGAGAGGTAGATGGTGTGAGCGTCTATGCTCGCGTTTCTCCTGAACATAAGCTGAGAATCGTACAAGCCCTGCAAAAACAGGGTAAATTCGTCGCCATGACGGGGGACGGAGTCAATGATGCTCCGGCACTAAAACAAGCGGATATCGGTATCGCCATGGGCATTACCGGAACCGATGTCAGCAAAGAAGCCAGCGATATGATTTTGCTGGATGATAATTTTGCCACCATCGTCGCCGCCACCGAAGAGGGGCGCGTGGTTTACAGTAACATTCGGCGCTTTATCAAATACATTCTCGGCAGTAATATTGGCGAGGTTTTAACGATTGCTGCGGCTCCTCTGCTCGGTTTAGGCGGTGTACCCCTTTCTCCCTTGC
This sequence comes from Microcystis sp. T1-4, assembly GCF_000297435.1. Classification (GTDB taxonomy): domain Bacteria; phylum Cyanobacteriota; class Cyanobacteriia; order Cyanobacteriales; family Microcystaceae; genus Microcystis. Next base: position 7,208 of record NZ_CAIP01000404.1, read on the forward strand.
AAATCCTCTGGATGAACCTTGTCACCGACGGTTTACCGGCTCTGGCTCTGGCAATGGAACCCGCCGAACCTAATGTGATGAAACGTCCACCTTTTAGCCCCCGGGAAAGCATTTTCGCTCGCGGTTTGGGTTGGTATATGATTCGCATCGGTGTGGTGTTTGCGGTTCTGACCATTATTATGATGGCTTGGGCTTACCAATATACTCAGGCAACCCCCGAAATCGGAGATCCCGGACGCTGGAAAACCATGGTATTTACTACCCTCTGTTTAGCACAAATGGGTCATGCTTTAGCGGTGCGTTCCCATACCCAGTTAGCTGTGCAAATGAATCCCTTCTCTAATCCTTATATTATTGCCGCCGTGGGCTTGACAACGATCCTACAATTGTTGTTAATTTATGCTCCTCCTCTACAAAGCTTCTTCGGCACTCAATGGATTAGTGGCACGGAATTATTAATCTGTTTTGGATTTAGTGCCTTAATGTTTGTTTGGATCGAGTTGGAGAAGTTATTTATTCGCTGGTTCATGACGAAAAAATAAATCAATGCCAACACCAATTATTCTGACTTTAACGGTTTTAGTCGTTGCTTTAGTCGCTTTCGTGGCGGAATGGCTACCGGTAGATTTAACCGCTTTATGCGTGGCGATTGTCCTGATTCTTTTGGGTTTAGTTACTCCCGAAGAAGGTATCGCCGGATTTAGTAATTCTGCCACGGTGACAGTGATGGCGATGTTTGTGCTTAGTGCCGGAATTACCCGCACGGGAGTGATTCAAGTAATTCGCGATCGCTTGCTGGTTTGGGGGGGCAAAAGTCCCCACCAACAGGTATTTGTCCTAGGGGCATTAGTGGGGCCGATTAGTGCTTTTATTAATAACACGGCAGTGGTGGCGATCTTTTTACCTATCGTTGAAGATTGGTGTAAAAAACAAAAAATTTCCCCTTCTAAGTTATTAATTCCCCTTTCCTACGCCACGGTTTTAGCGGGGATGATTACCGTGGTGGGAACTTCGACTAACATTCTCGCTAGTGGTATTTCTGCCAAGCTGGGTTATGGGGAATTTAGTTTATTTCAGTTCACTGCTTTAGGATTAGTAACTTTTTTAGCAGGTTTGATTTATCTAACAATTTTTGCCCCGAAATTATTACCAGATCGCAAATCTTCCACGGGGGAATTTTTAGACGATGATTACGGTTCTAAAGTATATCTGAGTGAGGTAATTATTAGCCCTCGTTCTAATCTTATCGGTCAAACTTTATCCGAAAGTGGACTACAAAGAAAGTTTGATTTTGATGTGTTGGAATTAATCAGAAATAAGGTACATTTACCCCAACCTTTAGCCGATAAAGTTCTCAATGCTGGCGATATTTTAATCGTTCACAGTAGTCGGGAAGAACTATTAAAAATCAAAGATGAACGGGGCTTAGAAATCTTTGCCGATGTCAAATTTCACCAAGGGGATATTGAATCGGTAATTACTACAGGTGAGGAAAAATTAGCGGAGGTTTTGATTCTCTCTAATTCCCGTTTAATTGGGACAACTTTAAAAGATTTAAAATTCCGTCAGCGTTATAACGCAACGGTTTTGGCGATTCGGCGTGGTTCGGAATTACTGCAAGGAAGATTAGGTAAAATTCCTTTAAAGTTTGGCGATTTGCTCTTAGTTCAGGGACCAAAACAGAGTTTTATTGGTTTACAAACCACGCGAGAATTATTAGTCTTAGAAGAAAAAGATATCGAATCCCTGCGAAAGGATAAGGGGATTATTGCAATAATAATTACTTTGTTAGTGATTATTATTGCCGCTTTTGATATTCAACCAATTCTCGTCACCAGTTTAGTTGGGGTGGTTTTAATGGTAATTACTGGCTGTCTAAAACCCGGGGAAGTCTATGGTTCCATTCGTTGGGATATTATCTTTTTATTAGCGGGTTTGATTCCCCTGGGTACTGCCATGGATAACTCGGGAACGACTAAATGGTTGGCAGATAATTTAGTGGCTATCGGCGGTCATCTTTCCGGGTTTTGGATCTTAGTTTTCTTCTATCTAATTACCTCAGTTTTAACTGAAATTCTCTCTAATAACGCCGCCGTGGTGTTAATGATTCCCGTCGCCGTGGAAGTGGCGAAAACTTTGGGTTTAAATCCTTTGGCTTTTATGTATGCTGTCACCTTTGCCGCTTCTAATAGTTATCTAACACCAATTGGCTATCAAACTAATACCATGGTTTATGCTCCCGGCGGCTATAAATTCCTCGATTTTACCCGTTTGGGTGCGCCCCTAAATTTAATTTTGACGATTTTAACCCCAGTTTTAATCGTGGTGTTTTATGGCTTGAAATAAAGAAAGAGATCGAAGATTCTTCGATCTCTAAAAAGAATTTGATAGTAGTCAAAACTATTTCGATTCGGCGAAGCGTTTACGCAGGGATTCGGCTCGCTTTTTCGCTACGGTATTATTAGGATCAAATTTGAGAGTTTCTTCGTAGGTTTCGAGAGCTTTCTTAGCCATTTGTTTCTTTTCGTAAACATTGCCAAGATTATTGAGGGCGATCGAGTATTGAGGATAAAGTTTAATGGCTTCTTTGTAGTTACGAATCGCTAATTCTAATTGTTCTTGGGCAAAATAGGAAAAACCGATCGCATTGTAGATTAGGGCTTGATTTTCTGGTTCGATGCTTTCTTCCTCGGAGATTTTTAAAGCCTTTTGTAGTAAACTCAAGGCTTGAACATAGAGTTTTTTATCGAGATACAGACTTCCTAATTCATAGTATTCTTTAGCTGTACCTTTTTCTTTTTGCAATTTCTTTTGTAGCTTGTTAAAGGTTCCTTCCACTCGACGGGTTTTAACGATTTGCACGATGACAAAAATTCCTAAACCAATCACGAAAATTAGCAATCCAGAAACGTAAATAAGCGGCAGGGTATCTTCCATAATTAGCGATCGATCAATTAATATTTTTATACTTATTCCATCAGATTATAGCAGGATTTAGTCAGTGATCAGTAATCAGTGATCAGATGTGAGTTTTCAGTTCACTGTTCACTGTTCACAGCAAAAAACTCCCTTCTCCCCACCCCCCCACTCCCCACTCCCCACTTCATAATTCATAATTCATAATTCCCACTCCCTGCTCCCCACTCCCCACTTCATAATTCATAATTCATAATTCCCACTCCCTGCTCCCCACTCCCCACTTCATAATTCATAATTCATAATTCATAATTCCCACTCCCATCACCCTATCTCCCCATTTCCCGAATTCTCCGGGGTAAGCCCCAATAGTTCACCCGTTCTAATAACCAGCCGGTGGATTCTAGTCGCTCGATCGCTTGGTTGACGCGTTCTCGGAGACTTTGGTACTGTAAACCTTTAGGGAGAACCACTCCTAGAGCGATCGCCCCCAACTGGATCGGTAATTGACGATAATTGGGGAATTGCTGCACCCAACCAGTTAAAAGGCTATTATCAGCCGCAAAAGCGTCTATTTCCCCCGTTTCCAGTAAATTTAAAGCTTCTTGATAGGAAGCAACCCCGCGCAGGATAGCGTTAGGTAAATTGGAACGCACAAGGGCGATTGTTGTCGAGCCGTTGAGTACCGCAATTCTAGAGTTAGCTAGGTCTTCTAAACGCTGAAATTGCGGGTTTTTCGTCACAAAACCGCTGCTATCGAGGTAATAAAAGGGGCTAAAATCCACGAGACGCTGACGTGCGGCAGTAATCGCCACACGAGCGATCGCCAAATCCACCCGATCATCAATAACCACCTGTAAACGTTCTTGATTACTAACGGGCTTAAGAATAATAGCACTGTCAGAACCGAGAATTTCTTTAGCTAGACGTTTAGCGATGTCGATTTCCAATCCTTGCAGATTACCCTGAGCATCAAGGAAAGCGAGGGGAGGGAGATTATTTTTGACAGCAACAATTAATTTTCCCCGACGTATAATCGTATCGAGATCGGCGCTCAAACTTGGGGCTACACCCAAGAGCAAAAAACCAAGAATAAATAACAAATTTTTCATACTGTTTTAGCGACAATAACCCGATTTCTACCTTGATTTTTAGCGGCGAACATGGCACGATCTGCCCGCTCGATCACCGCTGCTAGATTATTATCTTCAGGGCTAAATGTGGCCACACCAATACTAGCAGTAACTCGTACTTTTTGTCGATCAATTTCAATATTTAGCTGGTTAATTACTTGACAAATGCGCCGGGCTGTGGTAGCAGCATCTTCAAGATTAGTTTCTGGGAGAATAGCGACAAATTCCTCGCCCCCAATGCGTCCAAAACTATCCACTTGACGCAGACAGTTTTTAATTGCCCCAGCGACAGTAATTAAAGTTTTGTCCCCTAGGAGATGACCAAAGGTATCGTTAATATGTTTAAAATGGTCGATATCGATGAGTAAAAGCGAAAAATAACGATGATAACGACCACATCTTTGCCATTCTTTCTCGCCCAAGGCGAGGATCTCTCGACGATTATTTACCCCAGTTAGGCTATCAGTTCTAACTAGCTTTTCTAGTTGAGAATTGATATTTTTCAGATCTTCTTGCGTTTTTCTCAGTTCTAAATGAATTTTAACTCTGGCTAACAGTTCCCAACTATGAAAGGGTTTATTTACATAGTCCACAGCCCCAAAATCAAAAGCATTGAGAATATCTTTTTTTTCGTTACTAGCTGTCATAAAGATAATCGGTATATGAGCGTACAAAGTGTCACTTTTTAGCCTTTGACAAACTTCTATACCCCCCATCTCTGGCATCATTAAGTCAAGAAGAATTAGGTCAGGATTAGCAGTTTTTACTCGTTCTATTGCCTGTTTAACAGTACTAGCACAAATGGTGGCATAACCAGCAGAATCAAGAATATCCAGCGCTAATTGCCGATTTTTACTGACATCATCAACAACTACAACTAGATAGTCTTCAGCAGCAAATTTAATCATCATCGATAAGTAGTAAGTAGGGAGGCACAATTATTTTTAGGATGGGTTAGCGGTAGGGTAAACTATGCAGGCGTTGGGTTTCATGCTTCAACCCAACCCACGTTCATCTTATATTTAATTCCACCCACCCACTTAATTCCTAATTCATAATTCCCTGAAGACAAAAAGGGTACGAAACTCGCACCCCACCGGATTCATCTTCATTTAACTTACTTTTTCTTTTTGCCTTTAGCGGGCGGATTATCCTTCGCTGCCGGTTCCGGGGCTTTTTCCTCCACTTGCGGGGCTGCTGCTACGGGTTCCGGGGCTTTTTGTCCCATTTGGGCGGCTACTTCGGCGGCGAAATCCGTTTCTTCTTTTTCGATCCCTTCACCCAGTACAAAGCGTTGGAAACGACGCACCTGAATATTTTCTCCCAAAGTTGCGATCGCTTGTTTGAGCAATTCCTCAATACTGATGTTCTGATCGCGGATAAAGGGTTGATCGAGCAAGGAAAGTTCTTTCAAACGTTTTTCAATGCGGCCGGCGACGATTTTTTCTTTGATATTATCGGGTTTATTGGCTAAATCGTCCCGTCCCATCTCAATTTCTTTTTCTTTGGCGGAGATTTCGGCGGGAATATCGGCCACTTTTACATATTCGACGTTAGGACAAGCGGCAATCTGCATGGCCACGTCATTAACCAATTTTTTGAACTCCTCGCGACGGGCCACAAAATCGGTTTCACAGTTCACTTCCACTAACACACCGATGCGACTGCCGGTGTGGATGTAACTGCCGATTATCCCTTCTGCCGCTACCCGACTAGCTTTTTTCTCGGCGGAAGTAATCCCTTTTTGACGCAACCATTCGATTGCTTTAGTTATATCCCCCGCGTTTTCCGTCAGCGCCTTCTTGCAATCCATCATGCCGGCGCCGGTCTTTTCCCTAAGTTCTTTAACCTGTTGTGCTGTAATTTCCGCCATAATATTCTTAACCTACTGCTTATAATTGATCATGCCACGAGAGGGGCAGGTTTTGCCGCTCGCTAAGTCCGGAAAGTTTCCCCCCGAACCTAGCGGCGATCAATAGCTAATTTTCCCTAGTTATCCTCGTCTCCACTGGCAAATTCGGCGGCGTATTGGGAATAATCACCTTCTTCCTCGTACTCGGTTTCATCCTCGTAGTCTTCCTCGTATTCTTCCACCGCCGCTTGACCACCGCGACGACCTTCGATGATCGCATCGCCAATTTTGCCTAAAATTAGTTTGACTGAGCGAATCGCGTCATCGTTAGCGGGAATCGGCACATCTACCAAGTCGGGATCACAGTTAGTATCCAAGAGGGAGATGATGGGAATGCCCAATTTTTGGCATTCTTGGATAGCGTTGTATTCCCGACGCTGATCGACTACGACGACTAAGTCCGGCAGCCGGCGCATGGTTTTAATGCCACCGAGGTATTTTTCTAGTTTGCCCAATTCCCGACGCAGTACCGATGCTTCTTTTTTCGGTCGTCTATCGAGGGCGCCGCTACTTTCTAATTCTTCTAATTCTTTGAGTCTTTCTACCCGGCCGCGAATGGTTTCCCAGTTGGTTAACATTCCCCCTAACCAGCGTTGGTTAACGAAGTGGCTACCGCTGCGCAAAGCTTCCTGTTTAATGATTCCTGCCGCTTGCCGTTTCGTACCGATGAATAAAAAGCGTTTACCGCGATCGGCTTCTCCTCGGACAAATTCGTAAGCTTCTTCGATTAATTGGGCAGTTTGCACCAAATCAATGATATGAACCCCATTTCGGGCAGTGTAGATGTACTGAGACATTTTCGGGTTCCAACGGCGCGTTTGATGGCCGAAGTGAACCCCAGACTCTAGCAATTCTGCGAGAGAGACAACGGGCATATTTTTCTCCTTTTCGGGTTTATCCTCCATCTAGGGCTGGATTTCTAGATTCCTAGAAACACCCGATCGCCTAGATGTGCGATTTTTGACAACTTTTCTAGTCTAACACGAAAGGGCGCGATTGCCTACCCGTAAATATTCGGTACTGAGGGCTTGCTACTGCAATTCCTCAAGTTTTTTCAAAACCGCTTCTGCGTGGGCTTTTACCTTGACATTTGACCAAATATAGGCAATATTTCCCCGGGGGTCGATCAGGAAAGTGGAGCGTCGAATCCCCATATATTCCTTACCCATAAATTTTTTTAATCCCCAGACTTGGTAAATTTCCGCCAGTTGATGTTCGGTATCGCTCAATAATTGAATGGTTAAATTGTGTTTTTCAATAAAACGACAGTGGGACTTGGCTGAATCGGGACTAACTCCTAGAATTACCGCGTTTAATTGCTGAAATTGCGGCGACAAAGCGGTAAAATTGATCGCTTCTGCGGTGCAGCCCGGGGTGTTATCTTTGGGATAAAAATATAAGACCAACCACTGACCGGCAAAATCTGCTAAATTGCTAATTTCGCCCCTTTGGTTGGGGGTGGCAAATTCGGGGGCTTTTTGTCCAATTTCTAGGGTCATTTTTAGGAGTGCAAAGGCAACAGTAAGAAAGGAGCGAGGGAGAGGGAAAGCAATAGCCAGACTTGATAGTTAAATCTGGGAAGTTCGGGTTTTTCTGAATCGACTAAAGCTTCAATTCTCTCTAATAAACGATTATTTAAGGAATTATCATTGAGAGCGACACAGCAACTATCGGAAAAACTTATTTCCGCTACTTGATTAACTTTTTCTGCCACTAAAAGCAGGGACTCAGCTAATAGTAAATAATCCACTTGTCTGGAGGCGTACTTATCGGCGCGTAATTCCCGCAAGAAGACCAATTCTGACCATAAATTCTCACTATTGGGCAGCCAAGAAGACATGGAGCGCAGCCAACCTAACCAGAAAAACCAGAAAGTGTCATGATATTCTTGGTGAGCTTGTTCGTGGGCTAAAACTGCTTGTAAATGTTCTTGATCCAAGAGATTTAATAATCCTTGCGTTACAATTAATTCCGAATTCCAAAAGCCAACTCTGGCACTGTAGGGAAAATTCACTGCTAAAACTCTCGCCTTCTGAGCGGTGATTTTTTTGAGGGGATAACTGCTAAAATCCCGATGGGTTTGCCAAGTTTGATAGGAGAGTTTTATCAAACAAAATAGAGCAAAAACTAGCCAAATTATGGCACTAAAGTAACTAATTAAACTGGAGTTATAGCCCAACATTTGCCCCCGATAGCCCATACAAACCACCGATATAACTGTCATTAACAGCAGCAAAGGCGGAAAGAGGAAGAAAAATAGCGTTGTCTGCCAACGACGCTGATAGCTGGGCAGAAACCAACGTAAACCAATGGCGATAGTTAATGCTAGTAATAACATTAAACTGTGCATTAGCGTTCTCCCCGTTGTTGACGAAGGGTATCTAAACGAGCGGCGATTGCTTTTAATTGTTCCACACTAGCAGTATCGAGACTATCGGCAAAAGAAGCCACCACATCCGCATTACCAATAGCCAAAAAACGATGTAATTGTTCGTAGGCTTTAATTGCCTGTGCTTGTTCCTTAGAAACCATCGGTTTCCAGTAGAAAATCCGACCCTGTTTATAACAACTTAACCAGCCTTTATTAGTTAAACGACGCAGTACCGTAGTCACAGAAGTATAGGCCAGATCCCGTTCTGGATCGGCTAAAATGCGATCGTGGACATCCTTAACGCTGACGGTTTCCAATTCCCAGACAATATTGAGGATTTCCGCTTCTAGGGGGCCTAGGGATAACTGTTTTGGTTGATAGGTGGGCAATTGAGCCATAGTTACACAGAAATGAAGATTACTTTCCTGATCATAGCGGCGGATATCGATCGCCTGATAAAATAGCAACGATCTTTTATATTATCTTTATGTCCATCGAAACTAATTTAACCACGACTACGGGCGCTGATGCCATCGATGTGGCGATCGCTAATGGCATTGATTTTGATGGTTCCCCAATTCCCCAGGCAAAATTGGAACTTTATCACCGGGTCATGGGTTTGGAAGCAGGACGACAAAGAAGCGGAGTATCTAACACGATGAGATCGCGAATTGTCCGCATCGGGGCCAAACATATCCCCCAAGAGGAATTAAATCAGCTGTTGTTAGCCGCCGATTTTGCCCCTCTCAAGGAGAAAGAAATCGCTTTTTACTATCTCAAGTAGTCAAATTTTTGCTCGCCATTTTTCGCCTAGACTGCTTGCGGTTAACCGGATTGTTGGAAAAATTAGGCAAGGAGTCTAGGTTGATCTAATGGTCAAGAGGATCGATAACCACTGATTCCGAGCCGGTAATGATACACTAGGCATGATTTAACTACAAACCTCGATCGCAAAAGGAAATAAACATCGATGAAAGCCATGATTTTGGCGGCAGGCAAAGGAACTCGCGTCCGTCCGATTACCCATACGATCCCCAAACCGCTGATCCCGATTTTACAAAAGCCGGTGATGGAGTTTTTGTTGGAACTGTTGCGACAGCATGGCTTCGATCAGATCATGGTCAATGTCAGTCATTTAGCCGAAGAAATTGAGAGTTATTTCCGTGATGGTCAGCGTTTTGGGGTGCATATCGGCTATTCTTTCGAGGGTAGAATCGAAGAGGGCAAGTTAATCGGTGATGCCCTCGGATCGGCGGGCGGTTTACGACGAATTCAAGATTTTAATCCCTTTTTTGACGATACCTTTGTGGTTCTCTGTGGTGATGCGCTGATCGATCTCGATTTAACCGCAGCCGTTAAATGGCATCGAGAAAAAGGAGCGCTCGCCACTATTGTCACCAAAACCGTCCCCAGAGAGGAAGTATCCAGTTATGGGGTGGTAGTTAGCGACGAGGAGGGAAAGATTCTCAGTTTCCAAGAAAAACCGGCCATCGATGAAGCTTTGAGTACCTGCATTAACACGGGTATCTATATTTTTGAGCCAGAAATCATTGATTTTATTCCCCCTAATAGTAAATACGACATCGGGGGCGAGTTATTCCCCCAATTAGTCGCTAAAGGTGCGCCTTTCTACGCTTTAAACATGGATTTTGAATGGGTGGATATCGGTAAAGTCCCCGACTACTGGCAGGCAATTCGCGGGGTGTTATCCAGGAAAATTAAAAATGTTGCTATCCCCGGCATCGAAGTTAAACCTGGCATCTACACGGGCTTAAATGTGGGGGTAAACTGGGATCGAGTCGATATCACCGGACCTGTGTACATTGGGGCAATGACGCGCATTGAGGACGGAGCGAAAATTGTCGGTCCGAGTATGATTGGCCCGAATTGTTGGATTTGTGGCGGCGCGACGGTGGATAATAGCGTTATTTTTGAATATTCTCGCCTCGGTTCAGGGGCGCGTTTGGTGGATAAGTTGGTCTTTGGGCGCTACTGTGTTGATAAAACCGGCGCGGCGATCGATGTGGAAGCGGCAGCCTTGGATTGGTTGATTACCGATACCCGCAAGGTTCCCCCAGAATTTGATCACCCTAAACATCAGGCGATTCGTTCTTTATTCCATGGCAACTAGGCAACACCCCAACTGGGAAAACCACTTCCTGTGCGTTGTGGGGAATGATCAATTATGAATGATGAATGATGAATTGGGGAGACGGGGAGAATAAATAAAAGCACATCTCCTATCTCCTGACTCCTGAATACTAACTCGCCAAAAGGAAAACTTCCTACCTCACCACTTATCATGTTTGATTCTCCTGTTGATCTTCTCATTCTCTCTAATGGTCCGGGAGAAATATCTACATGGGTGCGTCCAGTTGTCAAGAGATTGCGACAAAACTTAACAGAAGATCGATCGCGGTTGCGGATTTCGGTGATTCTTTCCCCTTGTACCCATTCTATGGGGGCGGAAACGGAAGTGGTTAGGAAATATCCAGAGGTCGATCGAGTCCAGTCGCCAGAAAACTTCTTTAATTTTCTTTTCTGGGGAAAAACCGCCGATAATTGGGATTGGCATCCCAAGGGGATCGTTTTATTTTTAGGGGGCGATCAATTTTTTGCCCTCACCATCGGTAAACGTTTGGGTTATCGCAGCGTTATCTATGGGGAATGGGAAGCGCGTTGGTATCGGGGGATCGATCGCTTTGCCGTAATGAATACAAGTGTATTAAATAATATTCCCCAACAATATCAGCATAAATTTACTGTTATCGGCGATTTAATGGTGGATTTGCCCACTGCTATCACCCCCGATGACGATCCCTTAATTGCACTTCTCCCGGGTTCCAAACCCTCGAAATTAGCTCAGGGTGTACCCCTAACCCTAGCCATTGCCGAAAAGATACACGCGCAGGCTCCCCGGACTAAATTCTTAATTCCCGTCGCTCCTACCCTAAATTTAGCTTATTTGGCGAAATTTGCCGATCCTAGCTATAATCCGATGATTACTAAAACCGGTTGGAGTGCTGCCCAATTAAAAAACGGAGAAAAACCCTATTTAGAAACAGCTAAGGGGGTAAAAGTTGACCTAATTACCGATTTTCCCGCCCATAACCAGCTTTCTCGCTGTCATTTAGCTTTAACGACGGTGGGTGCTAATACTGCCGAATTAGGGGCGCTGGCAATCCCGATGATTATTTTACTACCGACTCAGCAACTAGATGCGATGAGAACTTGGGACGGTTTACCCGGTTTATTAGCCCAACTGCCGGGGGTGGGTTCTTTATTTGCTAAGATAATTAATCTCTATATGTTGCGAAAAAAACGTTTATATGCTTGGCCAAATATTTGGGCTGGTGCCGAAATTGTTCCAGAATTATTGGGGGAATTACAACCAGAAGAAGTGGCAAATATGGCTAGATCTTGGTTAGAAAATCCCGAACAATTAGAGGCTATCCGGCAAAAATTGCGGGCAGTGCGTGGGCAAGCAGGAGCAGTGGATAAGTTAGTATCTATTATTGCCGAACAACTGTCTAGTTTTTAAGCAATCAGATAATTAGGGTTTGCTGAATAAATCTAAAAACCTTGTTGGGTAAGACTTTTAGACTTTTTGTCAATCAAAAAGTACCAGGTATGGGAGTGATCAGGGGGAAAATTCCGGGACTTTTTCCCTAAAAATTAGGTAAGTAGGTGGGTGT
>NZ_CAIP01000403.1 GCF_000297435.1 Microcystis sp. T1-4
ACTAGAGACAACTTTTCAGCACAATTAACTAGAAGAATAGGGTAAATACTCATTTACCCCCATTTTCTTAATACTTTTTTTGACTTTGGCTGAAATTTAAACTAATCTCCCCTCATTCATAGGTGGAAAACGATGATAATACATGGCAATCATCATGGGAATTAGAACCATTAAGTTATAGAAAAGATGCAGTTCTAACCGAGGAAACCAAATTTGTCCAATACTAATAGGAACGCGAGAATCCCATAAGTTTTGACCAATAATTGCCTGTCCTAAGAGTAAAGCGTGTTCAAAATGATGATAGAATTGTAATCCTAAGGCCAAATCCCACCAAAGACGAGCTTTTCCATGAAAAGAAGGACGAAAAATGGCTAACCCTAATAACATAAAAAGAGCGTGTCCATAGTGTAGCCATTCCGAGCGCATTAACCAAGGTTTCCAGAGTCCTAATAACCCTAAACATTCTGGTCTCGGCCATCCTAAACCCCACAATTGATAAGCTTGAATAATATGTTCTGAGATGTGGGCAATAGTCACTATCATAAAGATTTGCATCCCCAATTTATGCCAGCGTCCATTCATCGCATAAACGAAAGAACGGATGATATTTGAAATCAGTTGAATAGGGTTTCTTTGGTTGGGAATTTGTCGAACTGTAGTCATGATTTGGTTCTCCTGTGGTTTAAAAAAGGGTAAAACTGGATAAGTTTTATCAGAAAACCTTTGCTGGTTCTGTCTGAAGTAAGTCCGATTTTTTCTGAACTGTTTGGACAAATATTGCCAAGATGAAAGCTGTCTTGATTTCTCGGAAAGAAACAGGTAAAGTGATGATTAAATCCTTTCCTGAAGATAACCACAAAATAGGGGATAAAGGGGTTAATTGTTGAGAGAAAGACGATAAAGTTAACGGGATATCGAGACTCAAACCCGCTTTCTTAATACTTTCTTTAGCAGACCAAATGCGAGTCGCTGCCATATTAAAATCCTCATGATTCTCTTGACTAATTACCTCCGCTAAATTAAAGGAATTTTCCCCCAATAAATCGCGCCACATCTGCACATCACGGGGGATAATCGGTTCCAGATCGCATCCTGACGCACCCTTAAGCACAAGGGTTAAATCTTCCGCATGAGACACCGAAACCGCCTCGTTATCGCTTAATTCGGGCTTGCCATCCCCCCGACGCTGAATTACACTAGGGGATGAGGTTAACATCCCTAAACTGCGATCGCTTCTGACTCGTCTTTCTACCGTTGCATCCCGATCGAGAATTAAAGTTAAATCGACATTAGGCATCACCTCCTTAATCTTTCGTTCTAAATAACAGGGTAAAAGGGCTGGAATCCAGGGATCTTGAGGATTTCTGTGTTTAATCACCTTTAATTCCAATCCTTGCCACACTTCTAAGAGATTGCCATCGTCATCCAATACCTCAAGATCATAGACAAAGGTATCTCCTTGATGCAGTCTTTCTTTGGCTGAAACAAACTGATTTTCGCCTAAATTGACAGAATATACCGTTAAGCGTTCTATGCCAGTGGGTAAAATAGTGGCATGGGGAACACAAGCTTGTAAAGCATGGATAACGGCATCTCTTGCCCCTGCATCGCCTAAAATCAGGGATTGAGGTAAATAACGACTAAACCAAGCAGTTTTTTGCTCAATCTTAATTTCTGCAATACATTCGGTTGCTTTGAGATGAGAATAACCCTTAATTCGTTGAAATCTTGCTTTATGGAACAATAAATGACCATATAAGTCCGTATCTGGGTTAATTTGAGGGTTATTTTTTCCTTCTTTAAGGGGGACAGGGGGGATCATTGGGCGACAGTCTGGCGCCCCCACAGAAGAATGGCTGATGATGGCTTCAAAATGATCGATACTAAACCCTGTATTGGCACAGCGAATAACGGCCTTAACCTTTCCAGAATCGGTGATTAAGGTAGCAATTTGTATCTTTAAGGGTTGATCGGCAGAAACCACGATCGGACGGTTAAATTTAACCGATTCAAACCTTAATCCTCCAGTTTCCCCCTTGTTAAGGGGGACGGAAGGGGGATCTTGGTTTTCCCCCTTGTTAAGGGTTTGATCCTCCTTCCTTGCTAAGGTGGGGAGTAATGCAGTGGCCACCTGCGCGATCGCTTCTAACCCCAAGACACCGGGGAAAATGTATTCTCCTTGATAAACATGATCTTGTAAATAAGGATCATTGTCTAAGGATAATTCTGCTTCAGTAATCAGTTCAATTCCCGTGTAATGAACTTTCTTTGTCTCTAAAAAGCGTAAAAAAGATAATTCTTGCGGTTTTAAGCTTAAAGTCGGAGGTTCACCAAAACGCCCGGCGATGATAACAGAGGCAGTGGGTAGGGATTGATTTAAAAGTAAATGTAAGTATTTAATGCCAATATCGGGAGAAATAGGGGTAATACCTTCATTTCTTAGCTTTTCAACTGTTCCTAAACGTTCTCCCATGCCAATACCGGACCAAACCGACCATTCTAGGTTTAAACAGCGACAATTAGGGTATTTTTGACTAAATTCCGCTACAATATTCCCTAACCATTCATTGGCTAACCCATAGTCTGCTTCTCCTTTCAATCCAGTCTCGGCAATAATTGAACCGAAGGTGATTAAATAGTTGAGAGAATCGGGGTTAATTCCCGTTAAGATATGTTGCAAACCCTTGACTTTTGGGGCTAAAGTTGCTATAAAATCTTCTGGTTCGAGATGTTGAATTAATTTCGGTGTATTAACCCCTGCACCGTGTAAAATTCCCGTAATTTCTCCTAAATTTGTCTTAATTTCGGCGATAGTTTGCTGAACTGACTCAGCATCACTGACATCACAAGAATAATAATGAACTTGGATGTTTGCAGACTTCATTCTTGCTAAATTTTCGGCTAATTCTCGGTTATCTTCAGGTTGAGAACGTCCTAAAATCGCTAAGGTGGCTTTATTTTCTTTAGCTAAGGATAAGGCACATTCTGAGGCAATACCTCTCCCTCCCCCCGTCACCAAAAGAAGCTCCTTGATTTTGCTTTTATTTGACCTTTTTAGGGCTTTTTTCTGCTTAGGGTTATCGGTATCTTTTTCTAACCCTAACAAGTTTAATTGACGAACAAACCGTTTTCCGTTTTCATCATAATAAACTTCTGTATAGCTATCGGTTGCAGTGATTTCTGAGAGAATGATATTAACTGCATTGGGATGATGAAAAGGAATATCAATCACACAGGTAGGAATTTGACGATTTTCTAGATAAAAAGTTCTCGCAAAGGACGCATATCCTCCTCCTTGTTGAATCAAAATCAAGGGTTTTTTCTCTTTTATAGATAATTTTGCCACTTTTAAAAGCAAATCGATTTCTGATTCATCAGGATAGGGTTTTAAACAAATAATGATCCCTTTTTCCTGCTCATGCTTTAAGGTGGGTTGTAAAACAGATAAGTTAGGCAATAAAGGATGATCAGCATGGGCGATAATATGCCAATTTCCTGCTTTTTCTCGATTTATTTGCTTTTTATCTGATTTAATTAACGGTTTTTCGATTAATTCAACCGTAAACGCACGCACCCAATTATCAACACCCATCGGGATTGATTCTTGAGGAATTTGGGGATTATTTTTGCCTAATTCTTCTAAAGCTGCTGCTAGATCCTGAATAGTTGCATTGGCATAATCTGTCGGTGAATGGGGAGGAGATAAGTCTAACTGACGCGCTGCTTCGATCACTAATTGACTGACACTGATAGAATTAAGGTGCAGATCCGCCAGCAAGCGATGATGATTTTCAATGGTTTCTAGGGGTAATTCTGTTTTTTGTGCCAGCAATTGACGAATAACTTCAATTTTTGAGGTTTCAGGTTTGAGGTTTGAGGTTTCAGGTTTGAGTTTTTGGCTATGATTAGGTAATAAAAGATCAATATTCTCTACTTTTGCCTGTTGACTTTTGCCTTTTGCCTTAATCTCACATGGATTGGCAATAAAATGGGGTTGATAGTCTAAATTAAAGGGACGACTAAATCTATCTTCAAATAACCCTTGATAGTTAACCTTGACACCATTAACAAACATCACTGCAACCGTTTTCAATAACCCTTGTAAAGACTCACTGCTGCTATCGAGAGAAATTACGGGAATATCCGTTATATCTGCCACTAAACGGCTTAATATCGAACCGGAACCCACTTCAATGAATAAATCAACCTCTTTCTCTGCTGACTTGACTGCATCGATGAAGCGCACCGGTGAGGTGATTTGTTCTAACAAAAGCGAGCGCCAGTCGGTATTTAATGGCAATTTTTCGCCCGTTACGGTAGAAATAACCGTTTTTTCCAGGGAATTTAAGGGATAAGTTTGTAAATAATCTTCTAAGGGTTGCACGGCCGGGGCCACTAGGGGAGAATGGAAAGCGTGGGAGACAGGCAAATAAACGGTTTTAATGCCTTGATTTTGGGCTTTTTCAACAACATCCTTAATCCCTAATGCCTCTCCTGAGATTATTGTCTGATAGGGTGAATTTAATCCCGCAATCTCAACGATACGTCCATTTAATAAACTTTTAACCGTTTCTGCATCGGCGTTAATGCTGGCCATTCTACCTGTTGGGTGGCCCAGTTGTGCCATTGCTTGACCGCGAATTTTAGCTAGATTAATTAATTGAGTCTTATCATAGGCATTTGCCCAAAATAAAGCGCATAATTCCCCTAAACTGTGTCCTATGGCTAAATCTGCTTTAATATTTAAGTTTTCTAAGAGTTGTAACCCCCCTAGGCAAGCCGTAATGATCGCCGGTTGAGCAATATTCGTGACCGTGTTATCCTTACCCTTGGCTAACTGAGCCTTGTTATATAATTGTTTAATCACAGGAAAACGTCTTTCCCAGAGTCCCCCATGAAGATAAACCGGTGCGGATTGCCCCGGAAAGAGAAAACCTATTTTATTGATCTGTTTTTCGTTATTGGTAAAGATATTATCTAAATTTTGACCGGGGGGGATCAACGAGTGCAAGCCTTGCGCTCCTACAAGGTGATTGGTTAAGCTATCGGGGGAAGATGCAATAATGGCCAGACGATAGGGTAAATGAGGATTTACCTTTTTCGCTAATTCAACGGCAAGATCCGTCATTTCTGACTGGGATATGCGAGGAACAATATTTAATAACCGATTAACCTGTGCTTGTAAGTCTTCTTGACTATTTGCACTCAATAGGAATAACTCCGCATCTTGGGGAGAATGGATTAATTTTTGTTCCTGTGGCGTTAAAGTGTGACGACGAATCTGACTTAATCCCTCGATGATAATATGACTGTTAATGCCCCCAAAACCCATGGCACTCACTGCTGCCCGTAAAGGTAAGGAATTTGGCCAGATTTGCCCCTCTTTTAATACCTGTAACCTTGCCTTGTCTTCGGTTAACCGAGCCTGAGGGCGATCGCATCCTGTCACTGGTGGTAAAATTTGACGATGAACCGCCATAGTCGCCTTAATTAACCCTGCTATCCCTGCCGCCGCCTTAGTATGGCCAATATTCGCTTTAATTGAACCAATAACGGCTTTATTTACCGTATCTGGATGAATACGAGATAAGACTTCTAATTCGGTTCCATCACCCACCGCCGTTCCCGTACCATGGCCTTCAAAATAAGCTATAGTATCTCCCGTAAATTCAGCCCGTTTATAGGCGCGATTTAAAGCCAATAACTGTCCTTCCACTTCTGGGCGAGTAATTCCCCCTTTGCCATCGGAAGAAATCCCCCAACCCTGAATAACAGCATAAATCCGTTTATTTTGGGCTAGGGCATCCTCATGACGCATTAACACCAGAAAACCGCATCCTTCCCCTGGAATAAACCCATTAGACCCTTGATCATACACTTTCATCTCCCCAGAGGCTAAGGCCCCCGTTTTGGCAAAACCCACCAACTCAAAAGGGTCCATACTAATATCCACACCCCCGACTAAAGCGATATCTAAATCTTCAGCTACTAAAGCCGAACAACCATTCGCTACTGCCAGTAAAGAGGAACTACAAGCCCCATCGACGATATATCCGCCCCCTTTTAAGTCAAAATAATTACAAATTCTCCCCGCTATCGTATTCGCAAGATTTCCCGCTAAAGACTCCTCTCCAATCGGTTCAAAGGGTTCTTTAAAGCGATTTTCTAATTCATTTAAGAAAATTTGCCGTTCTTTGTCCGATAATCCTTGTTTTAATAATTGTTCTTCTACCCTATGACGCACATAGGGCCAACGCAATCTTAGGGTATTAGCCCGCGATAACTCGCCTGTGAGGGTATTTCCCAGTAAAACCCCGGTTGTTTCTTTATTTAACCCCTTTCCGCCGGGAAATCCCGCATCATTCAACGCCTGAGACGCAATATCTAACGCTAACCAGTGGGCTAAATCAGCCGAACGAAAGGTACTCCCCACCACTTTATAAGCAATGCGATCGAATTCATAGCCCTCAATAACGGCAGCTTGAGTCGAATAAATGACATCGGGGGCGCTTTTATCGGGAGAATAGTAGTCACTTAACGATAATCGCTCTGAGGGAAAGCGACGAAATGCCCGACGCTGAGACAGGACATTTTCCCATAATTCCTGTGGAGAATCGGCATCAGGATAAAGACAAGCCATGCCAACAATAGCAATTTGAGGAGAAGCTTTCATAGTCAATGACCAGGAGAATGTTACTGTAGGGGCGTAAGGCTTACGCCCTTTTCATTTGTAGTTTGTAGCTAAAAGCTGTAGGGTGGGCTTTGCCCACAAAAACCCCATAATATATTGGTTAGGGACTTGATAAAATGCCGGAAGCCTGTACTAGGGGTAATTTTGCTTTCAGGGGTTCAACCGCTAATATCAACCCTCTGAAACAACACACCAGCGTCAATCCGAAAAACATCCCAAAAACAACATGAAAGGACATCAAAATGCCATAAGCAACGGCTACAGATGCCCCGAAAATTATCTGCTCACGGGGGTTAATCGGTGTTGTTCCCGGATCCGTTACCATATAGAAAGTAAAGAGGACAAAAGCCACCCCTGTCATGGGTAATAGGGCGGGGATTAACGCTGTGTGAAAGATAGCACTTCTAAGGATTGCTTGTAAGATAAAAGCCCCTAACCATCCCGCAATTAAAGGCAATTTACGAGTAAAACGGGCATTTAAAAACGTTCCCGTACAAACAATTAAGACGGGTAAAATCCAATCTGCCCAACCGCTTAAATTCTCGGTAAACTGATAGGGGGGCGCGATGCCAATCCAGGGAAATAAGAGTAAGGTAACGCTAATACCAAAATTAGAAGGATTGAGAAAATGACGGGTTTTATCTGCCACTTTTAACCGAAAAATTGCTTTAGATCCGATAGCCACCGCTACTGCAAACATAATCGGAAATAAACGCTCATTAGCATAGAGTAACATAGCGATCGCTAATGAGGTAATATGGGCAGAAAGCAGAAAATCGACAAACTGACCGATACTTCCTAAATATCTAGGTTTAAAGCCATTTACCCTAGCATCAACGCTTTCTAATAATAATTCTACGCTGTAACCTGTTGCTAAAGCCACCAGAGGTTGCGCCCAAGATTGTTCAAATCCGAGGACAGTATGACCTAAAATATTGAGAAAGGTAATCGCTATAGCAAAGCGTCGTAATCCTGCTAAACGGTTGGGTTGATAGGAAACAGTAGAACGCTCTACTGAAGAGCTAAAATAGGGAAGATTAAATAATTGAGTGGTTGTCATGGTTATTGTTGAAGATGCGTTAAAGGAAATTATCTTTCCCAAAAGTGATTTACTGAGTGATGAACCCCCTATGGAAACAGAGTTACATCTGCGTCAATTGATGCTTTTGATCCAATCACTAGAGTTATTATGGAAAGACCGCCAAGATTTCTATGCTTTTGGTAATCTGACTATTTATTACAGCCCTAATCAACGTAAATCAGAATATTTTAGGGGTCCTGATTTTTTTGTGGTTTTGGGAGTAGCAAGAAAACCGCGTAAAAGTTGGGTAGTGTGTGAAGAAGAGGGGAAATATCCCCATGTCATCATCGAGATTTTGTCTGATTCAACGGCAGAAACTGATCGAGGTCTCAAGAAAGAAATTTATCAGGAAACTTTCCGGACTCCTAACTATTTTTGGTTTGATCCCAATAGTTTAGAATTTAAGGGTTTTCAGTTGATGGTAGGAAAATACGAAGAAATTGCAGCGAATGAACAGGGCTGGTTATGGAGTCAACAGTTAGAATTATTTTTAGGGATTCATGACAGCCAATTACGCTTTTTTACCCCTGAAGGTAAACTTGTTCCCACCCCTGAAGAAGTGGCAGAAAAGATGGCTCGGAAGTTACAAGATTTAGGGATAGATTGGCGAGATTTGACTTAAGTTTGACCTGAAATCTCGCTCAAGCCAGCTGAACTGCAACTTATGAAGTAATCTGCCCAAATGCTACAGTTAGGCGTTTTTACCGCAACAATAAACAAAAATCGAGCTATATTTGCCAATTCTCGACATGATTTGCTATACTCCAACAAGTAACTACATTCTTCCTCAGCCCCCAATTGGGGGCTTTTTCTTGGTAAAAAAGAAGCGATCGAAGGCTTATTTTTGCTCTTTTTTGCCTTTAAATCCGACTATTGAGCTTAAACCCACGGCAATTAAGCCTAATACAGTTGAAGGTTCGGGTACCTTTGCTTGTCTCACTGTATGGTTAGCAGCATAGTCTCTGTGATTGTGTTCAACATCACCTATCAAGAAAAAGTCCATCTGATCAGCACCCAGATTTGTATGAAGATTCGCTGTTTGATCACCGACCGGTCCTTTGACAATTACAGCACCAGGAGGAGGTGTTGATCCCCAACTTCCACTAGCCGTTAATTGATCTGGGGTAAGCAAAGAACAGTCAGCTTCAAACCCAGGCAATGCAGCAATTTCAGCCACACATATAGCATTTTGCATCCCACTACCTACTGGAGCAGCTAGAACTTGCCAATCTAAGTTTAAAACAGAGCTAAATGTATGATCCTGATTGATTGTCATTATCCCAGTTGACCTGCTTCCGGGGGCAATCTTAACAAACAGATCAACTAACTGACCATTAATAGCTACCGGGTCAATGCTTATTAAAGAGAGATTGGTCATCTCAATAGGAATATTACAAGTACCCGCATTAAAAACACAGTCAGCTTGCCGTTCAACAGTAGTATCAGTGTTACCAGGGCCAAAGGGTAGTCCTTTTAATTGGACTGTTCCCAATCCATCAATAGTCACAAAGTTAGAGCCTGCAGGTGAACTAAGATAATCTGTTCCTGCCACTACTGTTGCAGCTTTCGCCGCTTCTGGCATCCCTAATAAAGCAACCCCCAAACCTACAGCACCAATGAGACCCGTAGTGACGGGTTTTAACCGAGTATTAATCATTTGACTGAAACTCCTTCGAGTAACTACATTCTTTCCTGCAATTTTACAGTAATAATTTTTCTTGTCAAGTCATCAATCAGGATAATTTATTAAGTTTTATTACACTATTTACCTGGGTAAGCGCAGCTCAAACGCTGTCGATAATTGGCTAATTTTGTCAGCCGCTTGCTGTCTAGGCA
>NZ_CAIP01000402.1 GCF_000297435.1 Microcystis sp. T1-4
TAAACAATTACGAATCTCGCTCCGGTTGGGAGGATTGCGATAGGGTTCAATTAAGACAGTATTAAGGACAATTCTGCCTAATAATCCCAGATAATCGGGGTTGGGTTCGGGATTGGGGGAAAAAAATACATCTATCTGTCGGGTTTCGTCGCTGACTTCTTTGCTGATTTCGACGATTCCCAGGGGAGAAAGTAATTGTTCAAGGTAATTTTTGGCAAATTGGTCATGGGGTTTCATGGAGTGAGCAGTTAATCGATAATTCTCAATTGTATAGTTATTAAAAAAGTGGGTTATTTAAACCCACTTCTCAGGTGATGATTGGTAGTTTTTAGGATGGGAATTTTCAAACTGTGCCAGAAACTATGAGCAGCCATGGCAATTATTCTCCTTGTCAATAGTGAGCAATTGCAAGATTATACTACCTCTTCGAGAAAATCATAAATTTTGTCTAATTGTTCCAAGGTCACTAAACCGTACTGCCAGAGAATCATCGGTAAATGAATTTTATCAGATTGGATCGAGCGCTCGGCCATAGCGATCGATTCTTGGGTAAGGGACAATTCCTCTTGTAGAAATCGTCGGAATTGGGAATAGGCAATCGTGGACATAGGGGGATTTTTTCCTCAATAGTACATCTCGTAATTTTAACAAAACACCACCGATCGGTTTCAAGGACAGTTAGTCTCGCGACTGTTTTTTCTGTATCTAAGCTATCTCGATGATAGAGAGTGCTTTCCTAAAAATCGCTGGCTCTCTCAAGATAGTCCCGTTAGAGCGAGCAGAATTTTGTCTCTGTTCAATCTATACCAAGAGTGAAGATTATTCAATCTATCACTTGACCGACTATAAAAATCTTAATCGATATGGTTAGATTTTAAACAGTATCAATGCGTAATAGCTTATAAAAGCCATACTTATATTTCCGGACAAGGGACACTTTCTATAGGAAAGTTAACACCATTTTGAAAAATTAAGGTCTTGAGATAGACTCAATCTTAATTTTATCTCCTTCTTTCACTCCTAATTCTTTGGCTCGGCCCCCAGCTAGTTCGATCACTTGATTAACCATGGTGTTTGGCCCATAGACAGGACAAGGATCCACCCCACAAGGAGGGACATTGAGCAAAACTGCTTTTACTATACCATCTTTTAGAAAAATCATGTCTAGAGGAATCGAGACATTTTTCATCCAAAACCGTGCCATCAGAGGTTGTCCAAAGGGAAATAGCATACCGCGATTTTTCTCCAAAGACGAGCGATACATTAAACCCTTAGCCTGTTGTTCGGGGGTTTGAGCTACTTCTAACTCAATCATCTGACCATTAATATCTGCTTTGGCCGTGATCGGTAATATTTGCCCTTGATTCTCAGTTGTAATCTGAGCCATTGAGCTATTATTACCATTGAGATTAGTCGATTGACAACTCAGCAGCAACAAACCTAAGAATAATATTAACTTGATCTTGAGCATAAATGATTTTTTACCAGTCATCACCAATAGTTATCAATACTTAATTTTCCCAGGATAGGGGGAGAATTAAGCAGATAAGACACTAACATAAAGTGATGACAGCAAAGATAAAGATATTATTAAAAATATCCAGCCTAGGGGTGAGCATCCTTCCTTGAGGAGAGGGGCAGCTGGGCTAGAACATATATACTAAGAAAATTCTCAAAGTTGTCTGCCGATTTTCCCCCTCAATTTTGCCCTAGTGCGGCAGCAGTCGATCGCCTTCGTAGGTTAAAATACGATTTATCGATTATTGTAGGCTCAGGAGCAATCACCATGACCGCAGAAAGTATGTTATTTAATGGGCCGATCGTGGCGATCGTTCTCGTCCTCGTCGGATTAGCTTGGGGTTTTCTCCTCCTCAAAATCCAAGGTGGAGAAGCGGAATAGCTTGTTTTTCAGTTCATGGTTACTTTATTAGTAGTCATGAACTACTTTTCTCCCGTCCAAAGTAATTAAGAGAAAATCAATAACTAAAATTTTATACCCACACCTATGACCACTCCCACGATCGAGTTTTTTGTCGGTTTATCAGAAGAATTAAGCGGTGTTAGTCTCCGCCAAAATAAAAATACCGGGATTCGCAATGTCCTGATGACTTTTAAAACCCTGAAAGCGATCGAACGTTTCCAAAGTTTCACCACCCGCACCTACGGCGATCTCCGTCTCACCGATGAGGAAGGAGTGATTACAGTTATCCCCAACTCGACTAAATTTATTTTTGGAGGAGATGAAGGGGATGAAATTCAACGGGTAGAATGTGGTTTTGAAATCACCGATGAACACTGGGAGCGTTTTATGCGCTTTATGAATCGTTATGCGGCAGCCAACGGTATGGGGTATCAGGATAAGTGAGGAGACAGGAGTGGGAATTATAAATTATGAATTATGAATTATGAATTGGGGAGTGGTAAGAATAAATAAAATAATCTCCTGACTCCTGACTCCTGACTCCTGACTCCTGAATACGAATAGCCAAAAACCAGCTAAAATAAGGATAAATTTAGTCAAGAAACCATGAAAATAGCGATTACTGGGGCGACGGGATTTGTGGGTAGTCGATTGGTGGTCAAACTTTATGATCGCAGCGATGACATCCTAATTTTAACGCGCAATCCCGATAAAACCCAGAGAATTTACCCAAAGTCAATCTATCCTAAGATAGAGATTATCCCCTATATCGCCACAGAATCGGGGGATTGGCAAAAAGAGATTTCCGGATGTGACGCGGTGATTAATCTAGCGGGAGAACCGATTTCGGAACGCTGGAGCGGTGAAGTGAAACAGGCAATCGTCGCTAGTCGGCAAATCGGCACCGAGAAAATTGTCGAGGCGATCGCCAATGCCGCCCAGAAACCGAAAGTTTTAATTAACTCCTCGGCGATCGGTTACTATGGAACCAGTGAAACCGCTAGTTTTGACGAAAACAGCCCTCCCGGTGGCGATTTTCTGGCAGATGTCTGTAAAAAGTGGGAAACAGCCGCCCAAAAAGTTAAAGATTACGGCACTCGTTTAGTCATTCTTCGCACGGGTATTGTTTTAGGCAATGGGGGTGCTTTAGGGAAAATGATCCCACCCTTCAAACTTTTTGCCGGCGGACCGATTGGCAGCGGTCGTCAGTGGTTTTCTTGGATTCATCGGGATGATTTAATTAATTTAATCATCTATTGTCTCGATCGCCAGGAAATTAGCGGCACTTTCAACGCTACTGCACCCAATCCCGTCCGGATGAAAGAATTCTGTCAGATATTAGGGGAAGTAATGAAGCGTCCTTCTTGGTTGCCAGTGCCAGATTTTGCCCTCGAAATTCTCTTGGGAGAAGGGGCAAAAATCGTCTTAGAAGGTCAAGAAGTGCTGCCAAAAGCCACCCAAGCGATCGGTTTTGACTATCGTTATCCTAATCTAGAAGCGGCCTTAGAGGAAATTGTCCCGAAAATGTAGAAATCTGATAGACGAGCGGGCCGAATGCTCTCAATCTATTTTTCACTCCAGACGGGATGGGAGAATAAAGAGGCAGCCACTCTCACCCCGCGCAGTTGATTTAACAGGGGTAAATGGCCCACGGGAGCGCTTAAATCCCAGGTAAATTCTTGGGGGTATTTTGTCCAATTATTGCCATTTTTCCAGCCAATTTTCGGCCAGAGTTTCGGGAAATCTTGACCCACACCGAGCCATAATTTGCGCTGCACCGACCAACCGAATTTCCCTTCCGAATGAACCAACCAAAGATGATCAATAGTCTGAATATCCACACCGGGGAAAGCTTCTACTTCCGTAAAATAGACCCATTTTCTCTGTATTGCTCCTTCTCCTGCTAATTCACAGAGTTTTTGACGGGTGAGACTATCGGCAGTTTGAAAATCCTGTTTAGCCAATAATTCCTGTAAAAGTCGATAATCGATACCTTTAGCACTATCGAGGGGAACAACACCCGTGGGGAAATAATTAGCTAAAAATTCCTTGCTCTGAGCGCTATTATCTTGATAGAGCAATTGATAAGCCTTACCTGTCACCAGATTAACAGGAGTCGGCCGCTGGGCTAATAAAAAATCTCTCAATACAGTTAGGCCACCTTCTCCGTCCCCGGCTAATTGTGTCAGGATCTGTAATTGATTTTTCGGCGACTCGGTGGCTAATTGACTCATCTTACCGGTAATATCCTCGCTCTGTTCTTCTACTAACACGCCATTCTGGTCAGTCATATCATCACTTTTAAGACCACTCCTTCAATACTATTACCACTATTTCGGGGTCGCTGCTCGATTTTTTCCCGACAAAAAAGGGATTTTTAGCGGGTGGTTGATCGTACACTGAAAGAGAGAACTATTTTGGTTATCTAGATCACCGTCGGTCAAAATTCCCTTAACTGAATCGGGGATGCGCGGAGATTGTAACAAAATTTATCGATTTCTTGACAAAAAACACCGATCATGCTATCAACTGAACCTAAAATCAGCAATTCCGGACAAAAATATTTAGCCTATCAAGATTGTCTATCCCCGAATCAAACCCTGTTCCCCCTGACAGCCAAGGTTAATAACCGCGATTGTCTAGAAATCGGTGGTTGTGATGTGACCACCCTAGTGGAACGTTTCGGTTCACCCTTGTATATTGTCGATGAAGTCACCCTCCGCACTGCCTGTCGTCAATACCTGCAAGGTTTCCAGACTCATTATCCCGGAGAATCTAGGGTAATTTATGCCTCGAAAGCGTGGAATTGCCTGGCCCTATCGGCCGTGGTCGCTAGGGAGGGATTAGGTTTTGATGTGGTCTCGGCCGGAGAAATTCACACGGTGTTAACCGCTTTAGACCAGATCAATAAAACCGATGTGCCGATATACTTTCATGGTAATAACAAATCGATCGCCGAGTTAGAATATGCGATCAAGCATAACTGCATTATTATCGTTGATAACTGGCTAGAGTTAGAAAATCTGGTTAAATTAGGCGAAAATCGTCCTGATACCCCTATTCCGATCCTATTGCGGTTAACCCCCGGCATCGAGTGCCACACCCACGAATATATTCGCACGGGTCACTTAGACAGTAAATTTGGTTTTGACCCTCATCAAATCGAAGCGGTATTTGACTATGTTTTAGCTCATCCGGTGCTGAATTGTCTGGGTTTACACGCTCACATCGGTTCCCAGATTTTTGAACGTCAACCCCACCAAGACTTAGCCGCTGTGTTGGCAGATTGGTTTAAATTAGGTTTAGAACGGGGATTACCCCTAGAGCAATTAAACGTCGGTGGTGGTTTAGGGATTCGCTACCTCGAAAGTGATGACCCCCCAAGTATCGAGGAATGGGTGCAAGCAGTGTCCTTAGCAGTGGCTAAAGCTTGTCAGGAAAGAGGTATCGCTTATCCGCTGCTCATTGCCGAACCGGGACGCTCTCTGATTGCCACCGCTTGCGTAACGGCCTATACAGTGGGTAATCGCAAAGAAATCCCCGAAATCCGCACCTATATCGCCGTCGATGGCGGAATGTCTGATAATCCCCGACCGATTACCTATCAATCGGTTTACCGGGCCGTGGTCGCCAATAAAATGAGTCAAGAATGTCAGGAAGTGGTGACAATAGCTGGAAAACACTGCGAATCTGGGGATATTCTAATTAAGGATATTACGCTACCGAAAACCAACCCAGGGGATATTTTAGTGGTTTTAGCCACGGGGGCCTATAACTACAGTATGGCTTCTAATTACAACCGCTTACCCCGTCCGGCGGCGGTAATTGTCCAAAACGGAGAAGCCAATCTCATCCTTGAACGGGAAAACCTGGCGGATCTGCTGCGTCAAGACCGCTTACCCAATCGACTCTCCTTGATATAAACCTCATCGCCATCGTCCCCCATGTCGGGTTTTTTTCTGGACCCTCGCCGGTTATTGTCCTGGATTCTCAGCCATGGTCTGTCATTGCTAGACTTTGGGTTAGTTCTCCTCCTTACCTATATGCTGCTGCTAATTATCGGCGAGCGGCGTACTTTTTGGATGGTGCGAGGACTAATCTACTTAATGCTGGCCTCGGTGATTAGCGATGCCCTAGGATTGCGCTTGCTGGGGTTAGTCCTAGAAAAATTGATTTTAGGGTCAGCCGTGGCCATCGCTGTGATTTTTCAGTCGGAATTCCGCCGTTTTTTAGAATTATTGGGCAAAGGTCAAGTGTGGGAATTATTTAAAAAAAGTTCCCCCACTCCCAAGACCGATAATGTCATTGATGAGTTAGTGGACGCAGTGAAGGACCTATCTCAAAATCGCACCGGCGCGCTGATGGTATTAGAAACCAGTGGCAATCTCGACACCAGGGTGTTTGTCAATCCGGGGGTGGCACTCAATGGCCAGGTATCGAAGGAATTAATTCAAACTATTTTTCAAACTAAAACTTTACTACACGATGGGGCCGTATTTATTCGAGGCGATCGAGTGGTGGCCGCCGGTGTTATTCTACCCCTATCGGAGCGCAGTACCTCAAGGCAATTAGGCACCCGTCATCGGGCGGCTATGGGCATTACCGAAAGGCTAGATAATTGTATCTGTATTGTGGTTTCTGAGGAAACTGGCTCGATTTCCCTCGCGTCGGGGGGTAATCTGGACCGGCCTTTAACCAGTAGTAAACTAAAAGAGCTGCTCGAAGCGAAGTTTTCTCCGTCGGGAGAGGGGGAAGTGGTCGCACCGAGTTGGGGACGTTTAGGGCGTACAATTGGCTTAAAAGGTCGTCTAATCTTAGAAAAATTCTCCCGTTCGCCCAGCGCAACCCCCAAAGATAGAAAATGACTGTTAAACCGAGCTTATCACCAGAATTACCTACGGATTTAGATAAAAACCGTTTGCCTCAGCACGTCGCAGTGATTATGGATGGGAACGGTCGTTGGGCGAAAAATCGTGGTTTGCCGCGGATTATGGGCCATCAACGGGGAGTAGATGCGCTCAAAGACTTGCTGCGCTGTTGTCGTGACTGGGGTATTCCCGCTTTGACCGCTTATGCTTTTTCTACGGAAAATTGGGGTCGTCCCCTGGAGGAAGTAGAGTTTTTAATGACTCTATTCGAGCGGGTTTTACGGCGGGAATTGGAGGAAATGATGCAGGAAAATGTTAAAATTCGCTTTATTGGTAATTTATCAGTCTTGCCAGAGTCTTTAAGACGGGAAATTGCTAAATCTCAAGCAGAAACTAGCAAAAATTCCGGTATTCAATTTACGGTGGCGACTAACTATGGTGGCCGAGAGGAAATCGTACAAGCTTGTCGGGCGATCGCTCGTCAGGTGCAACAGGGTTTAGTCTCCCCGGAAGCGATCGATGAATCTCTCTTTGAACAGTATCTTTATACTGCCGGGATTCCTAACCCAGACCTGTTAATTCGCAGTAGTGGGGAAATGCGAATTAGTAATTTTTTACTCTGGCAAATGGCCTACGCGGAAATCTACGTTACCGACACTCTCTGGCCGGATTTCGATCGAGTGCAATTTCACCGCGCTTTAAAAGATTATCAGGGTCGTCATCGTCGTTTTGGCAAATTATAAGGGCTGCGGCCTAAATTGAGCGAAATAGCCACTGTGGAGCAGTTAAAGGACAATTCTTGATTTTTCACTTTTAATCTTAAACTCCCTGGGGCAACGGTCAAACCGCGACGAGAAGGCCGTTTGTGATCTTGTCGATTTCCCCAATACGGTAATCCGTAAATCGGCCAGAGCTAGACTTTTTCCCCGACTAAAATAAAATAGGGGGGAGAATAACTATCGACGATAAGCAGTTTTAAGATTATGGGATTCTTTGACTCAGAAGTGGTTCAACAGGAAGCTAGACAGCTATTTGAAGATTACCAGTCTCTCACACAACTGGGCAGCGAGTACGGGAAATTCGATCGAGAGGGTAAAATCATCTTTATCGATAGGATGGAGGAGTTAATGGAACGCTACAAGATATTTATGAAGCGTTTCGAGTTATCTGAGGATTTCTCCGCCCAAATGACCGTAGAACAGCTAAAAACCCAATTAGGTCAATTTGGTATGACTCCGCAAATGATGTTCGACCAAATGCAGCAAACCCTTGAGCGGATGAAGGCAGAAATTCGCTAAAATTGCCGATATTTATCGGGTATTGGCTGTCTTCTGCCCGATAATACTCTCTCGCTGTTTACTGCTCGGAAAATTGGGGTTTCTGCGGTTTTTTGAGAACAATGATCTAATAATTTTAAGTAGGTTAGCTGATGAACTCCAGGCCAGATTCAGAAGAGAATATTGATCCACCTCAGTATAGTGAAAAAACTAACCGCATTCAGGCGATCAGTCAACTGATTAAGGCGATAACCCCGTTAATTTGGGCTATAGTTGTTCTAGTGGTTATCGTGCCTCTTTTAGGGAAAATTTGGCTAGGAACTGCTGGCAATGAACCGTTAAAAACTAGGGTTGCTACCGAAACTAACCTAGAGATTCCGATCACTATACCCGAAAAATCGAACGGTCAAATCGATCGGGAGATTAGCCAAGCTTTACAGACAGCGAGAGCAAATTCTCAAACCTTTGCCCTAGTACAAATTGAGGCATGGGTGCAGGAGTTGATGACACGAGTAGATCAGAGTTTTCTGCCTTGGTATTTTAACTATTTCAATCAAAAACAATTTGAGGGCAAGGCCTTTTTAAGCGGATTATACTCCTCGATCGCTCACTGGGTCAATACAGATAATCCACCCGCAGAACAGGTGGTGGCAGAAAATTTGACCAAAACTATTCAAACCGAGTTTACCAAACGGGTAATCCGTCCCCAAGAGGCCCAATTGCGTCTAGAGAGAATTACTAGGGATACTGTTAGTTTATATGTCAATAATTTAAGCAATGAATTAGCGAATATTCAGGCCAGTTATCAAATTCCCCAAGGCAAATGGGATCGTTATCTTAGCGATATAGCCGTAACAATTCAAGATACCGAGGGCAATATTTCTAACACATCAATCAAACTTTTAGTCGGTGGTGCCACTGCTTTAGGAGTTAAATCTCTGGTCCCAGTGATGAAAGTGGGCAGCACAGTTTATTTGTCCCTAGCGGGAAAAACGGGGGCGAAAATTGCCACCAAAACCGGTGGAGCAGTAGCGAGTAGTTTTGGGGCAGAATTAATCGATCCAATCGTGGGAATTGGTTTGATAGTTTGGGATTTATGGGACTATCAGCACCGGGTAAACATTGAACAACCGATTCTGCGGGATGCCATTTTTAATTATTTACAAGAAGTCAAATACGATCTAGTCAATAACCATCAAGGTAGCGTCCTTTCATCTATTTATCAAATTGAAGCCAGTGTCAATAAATCCCTAGGCAGAACCTATTAATGTATCTTTTCACTTTCCAAGGTTTATTAACACAAGTTTAGATACTTTAAAAATGAAACTTAGAGTAAGATTTGAATCTAGAAAAATTGACTCAGCTTTGAGGTGAATTTACCGATTGTGGAATCAATTTGAAAATGGCTTATTTCGTTTTTGTAAATATAATAGTCGAGACATAAATTTTTTGATTGATTTATTAATAATTTTAATTTCTCTTCCCTTTCTTGTTGTTTTTTTATCTATTAGTGAGGACAAAGATTAAAAAGACTATCCCCCATTTCTTATGATTAAATGGCCTTAGCTGCTCATAAAGGTCAAAGGTGTTAAAGGTCTAAAGGTTACTGCCAACCGCGCAAATTAAAATAACCCAGATAAAAATCGCCCCCTTGATCTGCTAATAAACTTTTCTGTAAAATTGGCCATAAATGGGACTCAATATTATCAAAAATGCGCGGCATATTTTTAATCCGTAGGGTGCGCTCTTCGATAGCGTAACGCACCGACAATTGTGGTGGGTGATTTTGGTTATGGTGGTGGGTTACGCGTTGCTAACCCACCCTACTGAATTACTTAATCCAAACCGTTTTAACGTTGACAAATTCGCGAATGCCTTCCACACTTAATTCCCGGCCAAAACCAGAACGTTTAATACCCCCAAAGGGTAAGCGAGGATCGGATTTAACCATACCGTTAATAAACACACAACCGGCCTCAATTTCGGTAATTAAATGCTCAATTTCTTCGGGGTTATTCGTCCAGGCACTAGAACCTAAACCAAAGGGACTATCATTAGCTAAAGCGATCGCTTCCTCGATATTTTTGACTCGAAATAGTAAAGCCACAGGCCCGAAAAATTCCTCTTTTTCCCCCGGAGAACCGGCGGGAATATCGGTTAAAATCGTCGGTAGATAGAAGTTACCTTTTCCCTCTAAACGCTGACCCCCCACAAGGACTCTACCACCCATAGCGACGGTTTTTTCCACTTGAGCGGCAATTTCCGAGACGATCGATACCGTGGCCAAGGGACCGATATCAACGGTTTCATCGAGGGGATCACCCACTTTTAAAGCTTGGAATTTGGCCACTAATAACTGTTCAAATTGATCGGCGACAGTTTCCATAACAATAAACCGTTTAGCGGCGATACAAGTCTGACCATTATTTAACAATCTTGCCGTCACTGCCGTAGCCGCTGCCGCCTCGATATCGGCACTATCTAAAACGATAAAAGGATCACTACCTCCCAACTCTAAAACCACTTTTTTGATCTGTTTTCCCGCCGCAGCCGCTAAACTGATCCCCGCCGGTTCACTACCGGTTAAAGTGGCGGCTTTTACCCGTTCATCGTTAATTAAATCACTAACGCGATCGGCCCCGATCAAAAGAGTTTGAAAAGCAGCTTCGGGAAAACCGGCTTCTAATAAAATTCTTTCCACCGCTAAAGCTGATTGAGGGACATTAGAAGCGTGTTTGAGTAGGCCGACATTTCCCGCCATTAAAGCGGGTGCAGCAAAGCGAAATACTTGCCATAAAGGGAAATTCCAGGGCATAACCGCTAAAATCACCCCTAACGGTTGATAACGGACAAAACTGCGACTAGCATCGGTGGCAATCGGCACATCTTCCAGATAACCGGCGGCATTATCGGCATAAAAACGACAAACCAAGGCACATTTGAGAACTTCTGCGATCGCTGACTTGATTGGTTTCCCCATCTCTAAAGTCATGGTTGTAGCCAATGCTACTTGATCCCGTTCTAAAATATCCGCCGCTTGCCGTAACCACTGTCCCCGTTGACTGATGGCGGTGCGGCGATACTGCTGAAAAGTTGCCTCAGCCAGGGCCAATTTCGTGGCCAATTCCTCCGAGGTTAGAGGGGTAAAAGTCTTGAGAATTTCTCCCGTGGCAGGGTTAACTGAAGCGATACCCATATCCCAATTGTCTCCTATCGAGCGCTATATCTCTAGTTTAGTTCTCCAGCTGTACCGCTGCTCACCCTAATTTGGCAATCGGGATTAGGATTCAGGAGTCAGGAGATAGGAGTCAGGAGATAGGGTGATGGGGTTTTGGGGTGATAGGGTTTTGGGGTGATAGGGTGATGAGACAGCTTCCCCACTTCCCACTTCCCACTTCCCACTTCCTAATTCATAATTCTCATTTCCCCAACCCCCAACAGCTAAAACCCATCTATACGGCGCTGCTGACATAATTCGATCGCTAATTGGATCGCCGCTTGCATACTCTGGGGTCTAGCGATGCCAAGACCAGCGATATCAAAAGCCGTACCGTGGTCTGGAGAGGTGCGAACAAAAGGTAAACCGATGGTAGTATTAACAGCACAGTCAAAAGCCATTAATTTGACGGGAATTAGGCCCTGATCGTGGTATAATGCCAGATATGCGTCGGCGGGTTGCCCTGCACCGCTAAACCAAGCGCGTCCCGGTTCCACCCAAAGCGTATCGGGGGGGACAAGGCCGATTAATTGGGTTTGCGGGTATTTCTGTCCCATTGACTGCAGCCAAGGCTGTAACCAGTCCTTTTCTTCCCTTCCCAGTTTTCCCGCTTCGCCACTGTGGGGATTAAGGCCGGATATGGCGATTTTTGGGCGATCGATGCCGAAATCTAGCTTTAAAGACTCGATCAATAGGTCTAGTTTTCGGGTCATCAGATCGGGGTTAAGAGTATCGGGAACTTCTCGCAGGGGGATGTGGGTAGTGGCGAGGAGAGTGCGTAAGCTATAGCCAGTGTGAGGGGATTTAGCGACGAATAGCATCCCATAACGGTTAATTCCCGCCATGGTAGCTAAAACCTCCGTTTGACCGGGGAAATCATAACCGGCCAACTGCCAACAGGATTTGGCAATCGGACCGGTGACAATACCGTCAAATTCGCCCTTGAGGGTGCGTTTTATGGCTTCTTGCAGGTAAAGAAAGCTAATTTCACCACTATGGGCATCCCCACGCCCGCAAACGATTTTTTCTTGATTGTAGGGCAAATCGATCAGAGAAAAGCGATCGAGGAGATGGGGATCGTGATAGGCTTTTTCGAGAAGCGTTCTGGTGCCGATTAGAGTAATCTGACAAATAGACGAGATTGGGGAATCGGCGATCGCTTTCAACACCACTTCAGGGCCGATCCCGGCGGGATCACCGACGGGGATAACTAGACGGGGAATAAAATAGGCGGATTCCATAAATTTTGGCCGTCAAGATGGCTAATTCTCCCGATTAATCTGATCGTTGACAATTATCAGGAGGGAATAAATCAGTAAACAATCTTCAGTTTACTGTAATCTCATGGCGATAGATAGTAACTTTAGGCAAATTAAATTTTTTAACTTTTCTGTTTTCTTATTGCCCAAATTAGCCAGATTGTTGTAAGCTTATGACCCAACTACAACCCGATATATTCGTTAACAACCGTCCCGATACCGATGGAGACGAGGAAGAAGACTACTTCGATTATTTTTATGATGAACCGGGTAGTGAACCGGGGACATTAATTATCGAACCGGATGCCAAACCCTCGCGGATTATTTTAATTGACTACGATGAAGATAACGCCATTCGCAAGGTGGATATTACACCCAATGCTTGCGCCCCCTATATTGGCACAAATACCGTGTCTTGGATGGATATTCAAGGGTTAGGGAGTGAGACGGTTTTAAAACAAGTAGGGGAAATTTTTAATCTGCATCCTTTGTTATTAGAAGATGTGGTTAATGTGCCGCAGCGACCCAAGTTAGAGGACTATAACAATCAATTGTTAGTGATTTCTCAGATGGTGCGACTGAAAGAAGATGAAAGCGGTTTTGATACAGAACAGGTCAGTTTTGTCTTGGGAAAACGCTATCTTTTGAGTTTTCAAGAGGAGGAATTACAGGACTGTTTTGAGATAGTCAGAGATCGAATTCGCACTTCCCAGGGACGAGTACGAAAATCGGGGGCGGATTATTTAACCTATTTATTATTAGACACGATTATTGATGGTTATTTTCCCGTGGTAGAACACTACGAAGATCGGATTGAGGCTTTGGAAGATATGATCATTAGTAATCCCGATCGAGATACTATGCAGGAAATCTATGATGTCCGTCGGGAATTATTGGCACTGCGTCGCTTAATTTGGCCGATGCGAAATGTCCTACATCTACTGATGCGTGACCATCATGGTATAGTCAGCGACGAAGTACAAATTTATTTTCGGGATTCCTACGACCACGTCATTCAAATTCTGGAAATTATCGAAGCTTATCGAGAATTAGCGGCGAGTTTGATGGATGTTTATATGTCCACTATGGGCAATAAATTAAACGAAATTATGAAGTTTTTAACCGTAATTTCAACCATTTTTATTCCCTTAACTTTTATCGTTGGTGTCTATGGCATGAACTTTGAGAATATGCCAGAATTAAAAGGAGAATGGAGTTATTTTATTGTTTGGTTAATCATGTTAGCCGTAGCGGGAGGCTTGATTTTCTACTTCTGGCGCAAAGGTTGGTTTAAACCAATTTATTCCCTGAAAGAGGAAGCAAAAAGTTAGTTAACGAAGACAGGAGGCAGGAGGCAGGTTTTGGGGTTTTGGGGTTTTAGGGTTTTAGTTCAATTTCCCCACCTCCCCAATTCATAATTCAGGTTCTTCCGAACTTACACTGTAGAAAATTCCTCAAGCTCCCTCTCTGCACAGCAATGCTCTAAAGTTGATAAATATCAATCTGACAAAAACTCAAAGCCTTAGTATATAAACTTTACAAGCATGAGTTGTTGATAGTTTTACATGACAGGTTCGGTAGAGCCATAATTCATAATTCATAATTCATAATTCATAATTCCCACTTCCCACACCCGACGACAAACTTTTTCAGCCAACCCTAATTATTCCACCACAAATGCGAGGATTTGGCCTTGGTAACTGCCGAAGCGAATCTGTAAACCGGACTCTAGGGGAACTTCTTGGTTATGTACCTGCTTCCAGTGGCCATCTTGGTAGATAAAAGTACCAAAACGGGAGAAATCTTCGAGAAAGTATTGATAGTCTGAATCATCGGGTTTTTTACGGCAAATGATCCGACAATGGTTTTTACTAACCCATTTTTCAGGGACCTGTAGATCATTTTCCATGTCCCTTCCTATATTCATGCCACCACCACGGATTGACCATTTTCTTTCGGGATGATCGAGATAGTATAAGAAAGCGGCGGGCATGGTTCCGGAGACATTGGGCATAACCGTCGGTGATTGAGTCTCATCAAAGGTTTGCAGCAATTGCCCGTCGAATTCCGGGTGCATATAGAGAATCGGCAAAGTCCAAGCAGGCTGATTGTACTTGTAGAGGGTTAATAACTGCTGCCTGGCGATGCGAACGGCCTGATCGATAGGGACTCGCGGACTTGGAAGCAACTTAGATATCTGTGCTTCTTTGTCTTTGAAACCGAGGAGGCTGCGGGTAAAAACTTCGATAAAACTCAAGGCCTCGCGATCTGCGATCGCATCTCGCATGGCCAAAACTGCGGGAACGCCATGGTGAATCAAGACTTCCGCCAGACTGCTGCGGGGGATCATCTCCTGACCTGATTTAGCGGGATAAGCACCCCAACAGGCATTAAAAACCGTTAAAATAACTTGATTTCTCACCAAAGCTTGGGCTAACTCCGTCCCGTTTAGCTGTTCCCCCGGCCGCAGAAATAGGGAACCGCCATTGGGGGCGGCCATTCCGTGACCAGCGTAGAAAAAAGCTTGATATTTACCCGTATCCAAGGCCCGGGTTAGTTCTTTCGCCCCCGGTCGAATTAGGGTATCGACTTTGACTTTCACTCCCGAATTCTGGAGGGAACCACTGGGGGAGATGGCCTGGATGAGATTGGCGGCCTCGGATTCCAGTGCCTGGTCGGGATTAGTTTCTCCACCCGTATTAATGGCGGTGAGGTTGAGGGAACTAGCGGCGGGTTTAATCTGTTTTTCGCCGATAACTAAGAGAATATTGAGACTATTACTTGGTTTTATCGGTGGCAGTGGGTCCACATCGCTGGTGGTGCGGCTAAAGAGTATATTCGGATGCAGAGATATGGCCTGTTTACCCGCTTGCTGCATAATTTCCCAGGGCAGCAGAATTAAATAGGGATTGCGACATTCCAAGCGAATTCGCAGGGGCTGATTTTTGCCGAGGGCGATTCCCTGACTTTGGGCAAAACTTTGACTAATTGATGCTTGAAATAACCATTGCCAGAGACTAATACCTAGTTTCTGCATCAATTGACCGCCATAACTGCCGCCTTCTCCCGCAAGAATCAGTTTAGGTGGAGAATTTCCCTCTAATTGCTCTAACATCGGCAAGGGAGGCATTTTTTGCAGACAGAACATTTCCTGCCATGCCATCCATTCCGAGGTTAGACTCCCGGTCCATTCACAGTCATGATGCACATATCCCCCCGGTAGGGGTGCTTTCGTCACCCAACGGGCGAAGTTATTACTCGTGGCTAAACTAGAGATCGCTAAATTTAGACTAGGGATGGCATCATCGGTCATTGTGGTTATTTAGAAGTCTGAAGTCTATAGAATCTTATTCTAGAGGATTTCTGAAAGCTAAGGAAGAGTATTAAGTTACCAATAAACAACAAAGTTCGATAATTTTGGTTTGCAACGTTGCCAAAGGTTCTGCACCCCGCTTGAGACGATATTCTAATTCGAGAAGTATGGGCAAGGTGGCCAGAAGTTGTTTAGAAGAAAAGGATTGTATCTCTTTGCGAATGAAATATAGTCGCTTGGGATTGGCAATTTCGGCGGCGGCGGCGATATTTTTCTCGTCTTTTTCTCCTTCTTCAATTTTTAATTTCACTATTGCCCAAGTGCGAAATTGACCCCCTAGGGTGGCGGTGATAGCCAAGGGGTTCTCGTTGCGATTTAATAATTCATTAACTAATTCTAGGGCCTTGCCTGTCTCCCGTTTTAAAATCGCACTGGCTAACTGTAGGCTGCTTTGATTGCTGGCGTTGACTAAGCTTAAAATGTCCTTTTTGTCAATAGTTGCCGCCGAATTATTTTTAAATAAACGCAGTTTTTCTAACTCCATCCACAGCAAGCGGCTGTTATTTCCCACTGATTCAGCTAAGAGTTCGATCGCATCAGGAGTTAATTTTACTCCCACTTCTTTGGCAATTTCCCTAACTCTTTGGGCAATTTCCTCGACTTTCCAAGGGGGAATTAGTTCAAATTCTCGAACCTCTGCCTGATTTTGGATAAACTTGCTCGATTTTAAGCGGGAGTCTGGTTTTTTGGCACTGGTTAATAACAGATAGGAATTTTCGGGTAAATTGGGCAAAGTGCGCTGTAATTCCTTGAAAACATCCTCGGAACATTGTTGACAAATAACCGTATCTGCTAACCAAACTAAACGATTTCCCATGCCGAAAACTGGAGTCATCGCTTGATTGAGGGCCTCGATAATTGCCTCATTACGATCGCCATTGATTTGATCATAATTGAACTGTATCCAATTGGGATCGAGAAGTTTTGCTTGCAGATTTTTCACCGCTTGTTTAATAGCAAATTCATCTTCTCCCCAATAAAATATTGTCGGCATAAGTTTCTACTTATAGCAGTTATCTTGATGTTACTATTACCCATTTTGCCAGATTTTTACAGTTTTGTCAGCACTACCACTAATTAAATATTTCCCATCGGCACTAATTACTAAAGATAACAGTTTTTCTGTGGGTTGATCAAGGGTTGCTAATTTTCCTTTGCTTGTTAAAGACCAAAACTTAATCATTTGATCCGAAAGCTTGTTTAGAGGATAAACCCAGAATTTCCTAATATTGAGGCTGGCTATTCATAAACACAGGTGAAGACGATCTGACTCGATAATTTTGAAAATTAATCAAAAAATAGACTCGATCGACCCCAAATAACGCACAATAAAAAAGGAAATGTCAAAGGAGAATCGCAAATGTTGCCCTATATCCTAGCGGTCGTTGTGGGATTGAGTAGTCTGTACCTCCTCACCACCGCTTTTATCGCCCCCGATCGCCACCGTCAAGATGATTTTCTCTGGAGTGCGGTAGGATTATTCTATGCCCTTGTCCTCTGGTTGTGCGCGGGAAGGATTACAGGCACTATCCTCCTCGGACAAGTTGCCGCAGCCATTTTATTTATCGCTTTTGCTTGGCAAACTCTCAAACTCAGACAAGCACTTTTTTATCCCGACAAACCGGTTAAATTATTTACTATTGTCGGTTGGTTAGGCAATCGTCTCGGCAAAGTTACTCCCTCCCAATCCCCTAAAACTAAAGCTAAACCTGAGAAAGTAGCAGCAAAAGTTAAAGAAACGGTTAAAGAAACGGTGGACCCCGTTATAGAAAAAGCCGCGGCTATCGGGGAAACTATTACAGAATCAGTGACAGAAATTGAGGAAAAAGCTCAAGAAACGGTTGCCCCCGTTGCCGAAAAAGCCGCAGCTATCGGGGAACCTATTACAGAATCGGTGACAGAAATTGGGGAAAAAGCCGCAGAAATTATTGATGATGGGGAAACTTTCGATGATTTCGATGATTTTGATGATTTTGATTTGGCAACGGAAGAGATCAAACCCTCCGAAAATGCCCCAGAAATTCCCCCGACTGAACCTGTGGCTAATGTTGAAGTCGAAACTATTGCTGTTAGCGAAACGGTGATTATTGAAGTTACCGAGGAAAATTTGCCTCCAGAAGAAACCATCAGAGAAGATACTCCCCCAGAAACTCGCTCAAAAAGGGAAGAAAATCCCCCCCCATCGGATTAAAAGTTAAGATTATTTAGCGGGTGGTTTAGGCAATAATTACTCAAAAAATTAACTAATTAATTTAACCTTTGCCCCCACCCAGTCAAACCAAGTTGACAATATGACTTGAAAAATTAATTTAATTCGATGGTTTTATTTTCCCATTACACAGGGATAGTGCTTCTCGTTTTTCGGGACGAGTCCTGAGATAATCTTCTAACCAAAAACAACCTCGATCGAGCAATTTTTGTAAATAATTATATTCTGTTTCTAAGGGCCAGCGATGCTTTTGACCATCCCTAGCAATAATCACAATCTCTTGACCATCAGGACTAAAAGTGATCCCATAGACGATATCTTCTTCTATTTTAAACTCCGAGCGCAAATTTCCGTCAATGTCCCAGCGTCTAGCTGTACCATCCCTTGAAATAGCAGCGATTTTTTCACCATCGGGACTAAAACTAACTCCATAAACGGGAAAAGAATCGGTTTTAATCTCCTTTAAAATATTGCCCTGTAAATCCCAAATTTTAATCTTTCCCCGAGTAGCGGTAGCAATTTTTTGATGATCGGGAGAAAACACCAAATCATAGATAATACTATCATCAACTGTCCAAGAATTAATCAATTTAGTCCGATGATTGCTTAAATGCCAGTATTGAACTTTTCCCTCGCTTGTTCCCGTGATTATTGCTGTTCCCTCTCCATTAAAAGCAAGACTATAAATCGGTACTTGACTAGCGGTAAATTCTTGAAGCATTGTTCCTTTTTTGCTCCAGATTTGTACTTTTCCATTTCTTCCTGTAATCGCTATCTGATTATCATCAGGATGAAAAGCTATACTATAGATTGAGCGCATTTTTGTGGCAAATTCTCTAATTTTTTTTCCCTGGGAATTGAGTAAAGTAATTTGACCATCTTTGTTAGCAATAGCGATAATATTGCCCTGGGAATTAATGCTAACACTGGTATTATCGGTCCTAGCTTGATTTAAATTGTTCAGCTGCCAAATTTTAGCCGTTTCATCACTCGATCCAGTTACCACCTCTTTTCCATCTTGACTAAATACAGCAGTAAAAACTGATTCTTGATGTCCTCTAAGAGTAGTTATTTCTTCCCCTTGCATTCCCCAAATTTTAGCACTACCGTCACTAGATGCAGTAATTATAAACTTGCCATCAGGACTAAAATTAACACTGTTGACAAAATCTTGATGTCCCCGGAAAGTAGCTATTAAATTTCCCTGTAAATCCCAGATTTTAGCAGTTTTATCGGCCGCTGCTCCGGCAATTTTTTGACCGTCGGGACTAAAATTAACACTATAAAAAGCCTCAATATTTTCTTGACCTAAACTCAAGATAATTTTACCTGATAAATCCCAGATTTTAATCGTACCATCCCGGGAAGCGGTGGCAATTTTTTGACCGTCGGGACTAAAACTAGCTGCATCTATCGATCTTTTATGTCCCTTAAATACCTGTAAAGTTTCACCTGATAAATTCCATAATCTAGCGGTTTTATCCCTGGAAGTGGTGACAATTTTTTGACCGTCGGGACTAAAACTAACACTATAAACTGATTCTTGATGGTCAGGATAGGTGACTAAATTTTGTCCTTGCAAGTTCCAAATTTTGGCGGTTTTATCTTCGGAAGCAGTGGCGATTTTTTGACCATCGGGACTAAAACTAACACTATAAACTGCTCCCTGATGACCTGTCAAAGTTTGAATATTCTCACCTTTTTGATTCCAAATTTTTACCGTCCCATCTTGAGAAGCAGTAGCTATTTTTTGACCATCGGGACTAATACTAACACTATAAATAGTTCCTCGGTGTCCTTGCAGTTGGTTTTTTTCTTGAATGCGATCTAAAATTTGTTGTAGGGTAATAATTGGACTGGTAGCAGGATATTTACTCAAGGTTTGGTCATCAGTAACGATGTTTTTTAAACTATTTACTGCTTGCATGGCCGCCATTAAAGATTCTAGTTGTTCAAATTGAAATTGCTGCCAATAACTGTCACCATTGCGCTGTAATTTAATACCTAATTTAGCGGTTTCTACTTGCTGCCACGCTTGTTTTACCTGAATAAAAGCGAAGAAAGAACCCAGGAGAGAAGCAATTAAAATTACCGAGCCAATTTGAATTCTTTTCGTAGCTTTTTGGTGAGCGATTGCTAGAATTTTATTAGCTTGCTTCTGAGTTTCTAGGCTAATTTCTGCCTCTCTTTTATCGAGATTTTGACTAGCAGTTAAAAACTGATAATCAATATTACTTAAGCTTTTCCCCTGAGACCAATCGAGGGCATTATTTAAAGCTTTTCCGCGTAAAAGCCGCGATTCATCGGTATAATTAGACTGTTGCCAAGCGGCGATTGCTTCTGAGTAGGGACGCAATTGCTCTAATTGTTTTTCCACCCAATTGAGATTAAATATTTCTCGATAAATAGGATTATAAACTACTAATTGATTATCCTTTTTTACCACTAACCCCGATAACCTTAATTCCCCTTGTTCTGGACTATCATCGCACAGGATTGATCCCTTTTCTAAAATTTGTTGATAGATACCTAACAAACGACCGGCTTTGTCTTGATTTCTTAACAAGCGATCGGCAATAGTTCGCAAATGAACTGGCTCATCTTGAGATTCCCAATTATTAATAATTCTCTCTTTGATCAGCGTCTCAATATCTAAATTAGTTTCCCGCAATAGCTGACAGATTTTCTGGGTTAAAAATGGCTGTCCTCCCGTCCAAAAAATAACTTTTTCTAAGCAGTCGGGTTGATAATTACTTTGACTGGATAATCCTGCGGCTAAAGGAGCAATTTCTGCCAGATTAAATCCCGTTAATTCGATCGCCTGGCCGATATTAAAAGATGTTTGGGTCTTTTCGCGAATTAAATCTGCTGGGGTAGCCACACCGAATAAAGCAAAAGTAATTCTTTCATACTGGGTATTTTCTGCCCTTTGGTTATAACAATAACGAATCAGGGAAAAAAAGTCATCTAGAGAAAACTGTAAACTGAGAATTTTATCAATCTCGTCAATAAAAATATATATTTTCTCTCCCCGACAATAAACTAATAAAACTTCCTCAATAAATTGTCCCAAACGCTGCACGGGGGGTAAATCCTCTCGCTCGCGCAACCAGGATTTAAGATTAATTTTTCCCGTCA
Source organism: Microcystis sp. T1-4 (assembly GCF_000297435.1). GTDB lineage: Bacteria > Cyanobacteriota > Cyanobacteriia > Cyanobacteriales > Microcystaceae > Microcystis. The sequence continues at coordinate 21,263 of NZ_CAIP01000402.1, forward strand.
GATTAAATCCTAAAAACAAACGGGTGATCACGCCGTTATACCATTGGGATAAATTATCATTGCTACCAATACTGGTTATATCTACGGACGCGCAATCCATGCCCAATTGCTGTAAAATATGGGTTACTCGTACCCTTAAACTGGATTTGCCCATCTGACGACAGTTAAAAATGTAGCAAAATTGACCATTTTTTAACGCTGTTAACAGTTCTTGATCGGCATTTCTCTCGATATAGGTAGGATGGTTATAGGCAAGACTACCCCCGACACGATATTGATAATTCATTATCCTTAAACAAAGTTATTTCAATGTCACCAACAGAAATAAAATAGACAATTCTGATTTAGATATCTATAATGCAAGGATAATCGCTATTGACAACCTATCCCCAAGGCAATTATGAAGAAAACTTTTTTCACCTCCATGGCCATTAGTGCTACCCTCGTCAGTAGCATTGTTTTAGGTACTCTTGATGCCGGCAGTGCCTCCGCTTGTGCTTTCGCTAAAGGTAAAAGCATTTTTGGCAGCAATCACACCCTCCCTGTGGATGCTAACAAACTTATTTTAGGGGTTGCCGGTGCTACGGGAGCAATCACCGTAGCTGGTGTTTTAACCTACCGTCGTTTTCACTCCGGGCAGCCTCCCGAAGATGCCACCGCTAACCTGCCGGCGGTATTTTCTATCCCCATTCCCCCCGCAGCTTTAAACGTGGCAGTGGTGACGGAAGAAGCGGCAGAAACCAGCAAAATCTCCTAAAAATCCGCTAGATTCCCTCAAAAAAGGTGTTGGCATCCCCGCAGATTTCCCGCTAGGCAACACCTTTTTCTGCCTAATTGTGTCCCAGTTATCAGAATTTTCAGCGATTTTTAAGTTATGTTAAAAGGTACAACCCTACCACCAGAGGTAAAGATGGGCAACTCTACCACATTTTCTGACACCCCATTTCACAAAGAGCATCACACTTGGGAGCATTTAAAACAAGCCATCGCCGCTAGTTCGGGTTTTCGGCGTTGGCAGCAAGAACAACTAGAATCAGGTAAAAATAGAGACGATGCTGATGCTCGCATTTGTTCCTATCTACGGGAAACTTTAGAAACTTTAGCCTACTAGATTGATGCTCCCCAGCTATGACGGCATGGGGACTTTTTTGTCCGTTTAAGCTAATTGGCGGGCCCTATTTTCTGCGAGCTTCGTAACCCAATAACCAGACAAAAGCGACAATTAAAGGCAGGAAATAATAAATAGCTCGATAGGCGATTAAAGAACCTAAAAGCTCGCCATTAGATACATATTCGGGCCGTAATCTCAGCATGATAAACTCAAAAACACCTATCCCCCCCGGCACATTGCTTAATACCCCTGCGGTCATGGCAAATACATAGAGACCGAAAAATCCTAAAAACGAAGTATTGTAGTTGTCCGGGAGAAGAAGATATAGAACTCTAGCGGCTAATATCCAATCAATAAAAGTCAACAAAATCAAAGCCAGGGAAAGATTCCAAGAGGGTAGATATATATTTTCTTTGCCGATTCTTAGGGGTTTTTTATAGGTGAGAGTCAAGAAAAAATAGCCCGTCACCAGCAACAAAAAAATTATTCCTAAAGGTTTAGTAGTTAAGAAAGGTAATTTTAAAAGTTGAGGAATCCGTTGGGGATCGAGGAGAAAACTTACACCACCAATGCCTAACATTCCTAACCAAAAGCTTAAATGGGTAAAGGTGATAACTTTGGCAATATCCACCACCCCCACCCCCGCAGGAGTATAGAAACGATAACGGATCGCAGTTCCAGAAAATAAGGTTAAACCAATGGTATTACCAAGAGCATAACTGATAAAAGCAGTACGGATAATAGTGCCTAAAGCTAAGGGATGATTAATATAATAAAAACCTAGGCGATCATAACCCGTCATCGACAAATAACCCAAGGCCATGCAAAAAATAGCTTCTAGCTTATGACTTGTGGTAATATGATTTAAACTGTCCAACAGTTGGGCGAAAGTGTCGTGTTTAAATTCTTGACTAATTGCCCAGACCGCTAGAATAAATAAACTTAAAGAGAGGATAATCGGAGCAAAACGCAGGATTTTTTTATACATCTTACTTTTTACGAATTACTTTTGTCCCATTAAAATTTATGAAAAAATCAAAGGTAGATCTAGCCAAACGTCTAAATCGATCCCGAAAAAGGAAATATAATAAATTCCTGACTTCCTCCTTATATTTAACAAGCATTCTGGTTTTGTCTTATCTAGTTTACCTTAATCTGCCTTGGTCTTTCCATCTTTTTATGCGTTGGGTGACTAAAGGGGGTGATTTAGACAAAATTCCCGCCAAATTTTATGCAGAACTTAATCAATTGTGTTTGAGGGCCGATAGTGGGGGGGAAGTAAGAACGAGAAACTATAGAGAACATACAGAAATCGCCGAATCTCTCGGTACATTTAGATGTACTCTAGTTAATGGTGGTCAAGAATGGTTAATAGAAGATTATAAATCTTTTAGTGCTGCCGATGAAGCGATTTTAGGCACTCAGTTAGCGGTTTTTATCACCGAGATTTTAGGAACAGATTATAGTTATAGAATTCGCGCTTATATTCCCAATACTAAGTATCAAGCAACTTCTGAAACCAAATTCTAGACTAGGGATGGGTGCAGAACCCATCCTTAGAAAAAAATTAGGTTTCCGATACGGGTTTCGGTCGGGAAGGCCTAGGAAGGGGAGATTGTCCGGGGGTAAAAGGTCGTTTTTCTCCTTCCCCTTCCAGTTGAGAATATCGATCGACCGGGGGACGACGATTTTTATCAAAAGGCTTTTTAAAACCTCCCTTACCCATCGGTTTTTTCTTGCTGGCAAAACCGAGGTCTAAACCTTCCAAAATAGTTAAGGCATCTCCTTTAAGCTGTACCTGAAAATCCCAAAAACGACTGACCGGTTTACCAGGTAAAGTGCCGCGCAATTTTAGTTTAAAAAACTTGGGTTTGTCCGCTTCAGTTTTGGGCATTTGTCGGATTTTGACCACTACCGCTTGATTTTCCCGTTCGGTAAAGATGACTTCACCTCGAATCGAAAAATAACCAGGGGTAGAAGCGAGGAGCGGTTCTATCTCTGGATCATCCTCCTTTTTCAGGGTTTCTGGTTCCCAAACACCAACAATCTGAACATGAAGGGCATCATTTTCCTGACGGGTGCGCGGATAAACCACCCAAAGATGGGGTTTTTCCAGATCGAGATGATTTTTAACCAAACTGATCACCCGACCGAGAATCACAGAATCGATCAGAGTACCATCGGCAGTTAAAATATTGCCTTTAGTTAATTGTTCCTCCGATCGCTGATAATGGCCATAGACGAGACCGATCGCCCGGTACTGCCGCAGATGACTGGGAGGGGGGATCGGTTGTTGACGTTTGACTTCTTCGGGGGTGGCTGACTCTACGGCTAAATCAGCCTCAGTATGGGGGGATTCAAGGGGGACTTCCTGAATTTCCACTTCAGGGGTCGGGGGGGTTTTCGGTGATTCGGTAAACCGATTCCCAGGACGATTCATATCACACTCCTAGCGGCGGAGACACATAGTAAATTAGTAATCAAGCAAGTCAAAAGCGCGATCTGGGAGGTTACAATAACCCTCTAGGGCGACTCTACTGGCATCTATATATTAAGAACCATGATCTTTTGACTGTCAACCTGGTCAAAACCCTTTTGAGTCTTGACCGTTTGCCCATTGTACTCAATAAAGAGCGGCGAATTCGATCGATCCCTTCATCAAATCTCCAGATTTCCATAACATTTTCCTGTCTGTCCTCTCCCACCCCAGCGTATGAAAGCCTCTCTCTCTAACCGTCGTTGGCTGTCCATCGGTCTCGTCCTCATGTTATTTGCTTTGCTGTCTTTCTCGACCATGCCGCTATTGACTTCTATTCTCAAAAGTCAGCACTCCTCGGGCCAGAGTCATCTGTCCGCAGTCAAACAAGAGGAATTAGCCAGTCAAGCACTGGGTTATCAGATGGTTTTAGAGCGCGAACCCGATAATCAGACGGCTTTACGGGGATTATTAGATACTCGCTTACAGCAGGGTGATTTAAAGCAAGCGATCGAACCTTTAGAAAAATTAGCGCAACTTAACCCCCAACAATCCGATTATCTACTACTTTTGGCGGAAGCGAAACAGCAAATAGAGGACTATGCAGGAGCCACCGGCAGTTATCGCTCCCTTTTAGCCTCCCATCCCCAAGATCTACGGGCCTTGACCGGATTAACTAATTTATTTCTCAGCCAAAACCGCTCGATCGAGGCGATTAGTCTGGTTAAAGAGACGATTGATCGCGCTTTCAAAGCGGCTGCCGATCCCAATAATCCCGCTAGTTCCATCGATATCGTTTCCGTTCAGTTACTTTTAGGCAAAATCTATTTCGAGCAGCAAAATTATCCGGAAGCTTTAAACGCCTATAAACAAGCTCAACAGATGGATGTTAACGATTTCCGTCCGATTTTGGCGACAGCGATCGTACTGAAAGAACAGGGCAAAAATCAAGAGGCTCAACCCCTCTTTCAAGAGGCTCTCAGTCGCGCTCCTTTTGCCTATAGACAGGAGATTCAGACCCTAGCCGAGGAAAATAACAAAATTGAAGCCACAGCCCCTAATCAGTGAGCAGCTTTTTTCTCTCCTCTCCCTTCTCCCCAATTCATAATTCATAATTCATAATTCATAATTCCCTTGAGACTTGACACTGGGGACAAAAATGAGAGGATCGTCCACTTAATTTAATTCTGGCAATAGTTGCACCGCAAAGGCGACAATTTTCGCCAGTACGTCCATAAACCCAGGCCATCGAGCCATAATTGCCATTAACTCCCGTAACGTGGAGAAAATCGCTAAAACTGGTGCCGCCTTCAGCGATCGCCGTTTCCAATACAGAAATAATGTTTTTTGTCAATAAGTCTATTTGCTCAATTTTCAAAAGATTGGCGGCAGTTTGGGGATGGATGCCACTTTTAAAAAGAACTTCATCCGCGTAGATATTGCCAATTCCTGCCACCACATTTTGATCGAGGAGAAAAGTTTTAATCGGACGACGACTTTTTTGACAGTGACTATAGAGGTAATCGGGGGTAAAATTGCGATCAAAGGGTTCCAGTCCCAGTTTTTTGAGACCAGTAATCACGCTTTCTGGGGTTTTATCGGCGGCAATCCACCAAATTTTCCCGAAAGTGCGGGTATCGACAAAACGCAATTCTTGCTGATTGGCAAAAAAGAAGCGTAAGCGCGTATGAATCGGCAGGGGAGTGGTATCTTTTACCCAGAGCAATTGTCCGGTCATACGCAGATGAACCCCGATACTGCTACCATTATCTAAATTGGCGAGGAGATATTTGCCTCGGCGCTGCCAATTGGTAATCGTGGTCTGAGTAATTCCTTGCAGAAAAGTTGCCTCACAATTAGGATAGGCTAGGGTACGCTGTAATAATACTTCCCCACCGATAATTTTTTTGCCTTGGGTAACTTGATTTAATCCGCGACGCACCGTTTCTACTTCTGGCAATTCTGGCATATAAGTGATTGAACAAAATTAAGTTCTTGGTTAGGGTAGGCAAAAGGCAAAAGATAGATAAACAGAACTTTTCATCGGGAAACGACACCAAATTAACGTCAATTCTACTTTAACTTTAACATTTCGATAGTATCAATTATTTCCCGTTCAAAACTGACTTGAGCGCGATTAGTTTTACCAGCAATATAAAAGCGATCGCCCGATTGTAAAGCCCAAATTTGCGAATGGGAAAAGTAACTCATTACCACTCCCATCATCAATAAAGCAAAACCTAAATAGACGATAGGTACTCCCGGATCTGCCTTAATTTGTAACCCTGTACTGCCCACTAATTCGACTATTTTTAGATTAACTCCATTGATAGGAATCGTCATTCCTTCTCGTACCGCAGAGGTTAAATCTCCCTTAGCATCATAGACGATTACCGTACCTTGTAAATCTCTGGTTAAAAGAGAAACTCCCTCACTAAGATCGGTTTTAGTCGGAATCCAAGTTCCCCAGATTTGTCCATTACCTTTGGTGTCTAAACTAGCCATCGGTAGCTGTAGAATCGGACTATTATTCACCTGTACTTTTACCCCAGCAATTCCCCAACTGGTTTGATAAAAAGTCACCCCTTTATGGTGCAAAGGTTGGTTAACTTGAATAGTTTTGCGATCGATCTCCTCTCCTTGATTATCGATCACCGACAAATCAGAATAGAATTGTTCTATATCACCTTTAGGACTATAATCAATCCAAAAACGATTAACTTTAATCCCCCAATCTTTAGGGAGAGAATTTTTAGATAAGGGTCCAGCTTCAATAATATTTTTAACCTGAAAACTATCGCCACTAGCTACCATTTCTTGAGCGAAAAACCCCGTTAACGCTCCCCAGATCGACCCTGCTAAAATAATTAACATGGCTGCATGAACGATAATCGGACCGATTTTACCGATCAGACCTTTACGAGCATAAAGACTGTTATTTTCTAGAAAAACTTTGTAGCCTTTTTTTTCTAATAGAGGGGTGAGGGATTCTAGGGAACCAGTTTCTAATTCAGCACTTAAAGCTAGTTTTTGAAATTGGCGAGATTGTTGATAAAATTGCCAGTTTCTTGCCGCCTTTAAAGCGGGTAATTGTCGTCGGAAGGTGCAAGCGGTTAAACTGGAACCAAAGAGAATTAATAATGATAGATACCACCAAGTGCTATAAACATGATTTAATCCCAATAGTAATAAAACTTTCCAAGTCAGAAAGCCAAATAAAGCGGGTTTCTCAGGATAATTAACTTGGTAGAAAGATAGAGATTGACCCTGTTCGATTACCGTCCCAGAAATGCTAAAAATAGCGATTAAAAGTAAGAGGATAATTGCCAATCGCAGATCGGCAATAGTCTGGATAAATTTACGTCCCCATCGGGCCGGTGTATTCTTTAAATTTGAGGAAGTTTCCGATATAGTCATAGTTAAAAGTTTTGCAATTCTAGCCAATTATCTATCATAACTCTCCACCATCACAGCAGACGGGATAATAAAGAAAAAACTCCAAAACCGATTAATAAAACCCCACTGACAGGATTAATCCACCCGGACCATTGACGCAGGGAAAGAAAGCTTTTCAGCGAGGCAGTAAAAGAACCGACGATAATTAGGGGTAAAACATAGCCGCCGGTGTAGGATAACAATAATCCCCCTCCTAAGCTTAAATCCCCCGTATTTGCCACCCATGCCAATAAACTTGCTAGGACTGGTGTACTACAAGGAGAGGCGATTAAACCAAATGTTAAACCGAGAAGATAGGACCGCAAAATCGGAGGAAAATCCCCGGTAATCCAATCGGTAGCACCAAGGGAGGGGAAGCGCAGGGGTAATAATTCCAAGAGGTTTAACCCCATCAAAATAGCGATCGCACTGACGATAATTGGTAAACCGATCCCCACCTGTCCATAGACTTTTCCTAGAGTAGCGGCAATTAGTCCCAATCCCGCTAAGGTGGTAGCTAATCCCAGGGAAAACCATGTGGACTGCCAAAAAGCCGCTAAACGACCTTGATTTTCGTAACCCCCGATATAAGCGACGGTAATCGGCAACATCGACAGCATACAGGGGGTAAGACTGGTGAGTAAACCGGCTAGAAAAATCACAGCAATACTGACAAAACTAAGGTGAGTTAGTTGGGAAGTCACTAAGCGATCGGCGTATTGTTCAAGGTGATAGAGTTGAGTCTGTAATTGGTCTAACATATTGGGGAATTTTTCAGGCTAAATTTGGCTCATTTCTAGGATATTACCATCCGGATCACTGACAAATAATGCCTTTCTACCTGAGGCACTCATTTGAATTGTATAACCTTGACTTTCTAGATAGTTAGCCATGGCTGTCACGTCATCAATAGCGAAGGCAATATGAGGATTGCGTCCCCATTTTTGGGGATTGGGACGGTAGTTTTGATAATTGGTATCGACAATTAAATGAATTTGATAATCTCCCACTTGATACCAAACCCCATCGTATTGAAAAGGGCGATCAATTCTAGTTAATCCTAGAACATTTTCGTAAAAGTTAACGGCTTTTTCTAGCTCCGTGACTAAAATCCCCGTGTGTAAGGATTTTGTGATGTTCATAGTTAATATCTGACTCGCGGATCGAGCCAACTATAGGTTAAATCGGCAATTAAGTTAAAGATAACAATTAAAATCCCATAGATAAAGGTAATCGCCATCACTACGGGGGTATCACTGCGGGAAATAGAATCGATTAATAAAGCACCGATACCCGGCACACGAAACACTTGTTCTGTGACTAAAGCACCGGTAAAAATTGAGGGAATATCGAGAGCAATCAGGGTGACAACGGGAATTAAAGCATTGCGAACTATGTGCTTAGTGAGGACAGAAAAATTAGTTAATCCCTTCGCTAAGGCAGTTTTAACGTACTCTTGGTGAATTTCTTCAGTTACGGAAGAACGCACAAAACGCATCAACATCGCCCCTTGATATAAGCTTAATACAGTTACGGGCATAATTGACTGTTTAACCTGCTCGATCAAACTATTAAAATCACTGATTTCTAGGGTACTGTTATAAAAAGATGGTAGCCAGTTTAACTGCACACTAAAGATAATTATTAATAATAATCCTGTTACAAAGGTGGGTAAAGAAAAGCCAAGTAGCGAAAAAGTAGAGATGATTTTGTCTAACCAAGAATAGCGCTTGACTGCTGAAATTACGCCCAAAGGAAAAGCAATTAAAACCCCGAAAATATAGGCAATACCGACAATCCAGAGAGTTATGGGTAAACGCTGCCAAATGAGGGTAAAAACCGGGCTGCGACTGGTGAAAGAATAGCCCATATCTCCTTGAAGAAATGCTAACAACCACTTGACATAACGCACGGGAAGGGGTTGATCTAATCCGAGACTTTTGCGAATATTTTCTCGCACCGCTTCGGTGATAGCGGGATTAGCTGCAAATTCCCCCATCGGATCCCCCGGCGCTAGGGCCAAAATGCCAAAAACCACCATACTAATAGCTAAAAGAGTGGGAATCGAAAATAATAATCTTTTCAGAAAATATTTGAGCATTTATTTACTACGCTTCCAGTCCTTTATGTTCCAAGTATTTCTATCCCAGGGAGTTAATTTAAACCCCGACAAACTATTGCTAATTGCCACCACATCGGCACGATGAACTAGGGGAATAATCACAAAATTATTGATTAACATATCATTCATTTTAATTGCTATTTCTCTCCGTTTTTCTGGTTTTAATTCTTGACTAAAAGCTTGCCATAATTTATCGTATTCAGGATTACAATAACGAGCATAATTATCCCCGGCCCAACCATCAGCTTTTTGGGGAATTTCGCTACAGGTAAAGGTTTTAAAATAGGCTTTTGGATCGGGACTATTATTACCTGTAGTGTACATTTGTAGGTCAGCATAAAACTTTTCTACCGTGTCATCGTTAGCAGGATCGCTAGAAAAGAAAATACTGGCATCAACAGTTTTTAATTCTACTCCTATCCCGATCGCTTGTAAACTTTGTTTGATAATTTCTTGGGTTTTCTGACGGAGAGGATTGACAGTGGTTTGAAAAACTAATTTCATTTCTACCCCATTTTTATCCCTAGTGCCATCACTATTACTATCTTTCCATCCCGCATCATCTAGTAATTTATTAGCCTTTTCTAGATTAAATTCATAGCGAGTATTGGGAGAATTATATTCCGATGGCATCACAATAAAATTAGGAGTTGTTTTCCCAGTAATACCATAAAGCTGCGTGGCAATAGTATCTCTATCAACGGCTAAAGATAAAGCTTCTCTTACTTTTACATCACTCAAAAAAGGATGGGGAAACTTAATACTAGACCTCTCACCTTCGGGAGTAACTTGATTAGGATCGCTCAAATTAAATAAAACTCGTTCAATCAAAGAACCGAAACTAGATATTAACTGACCCCGACCCGCTTTTTCTAAATCACTTAAAACCTTAGCCTCCACTTGCAAATTATAGGCATAATCCGCCTCCTGTGTCTGTAAAACCGCTCGTGCCGCCGAAGTGGCATCACCTCCTCCTTTTAATTCTATTCTTTGAAAACCTAATTTATCCGCTTCTCTAAAGAAAGAATTTGGTTCATAAACTGCCGTATCTCCCGGTTTAAATTCTACCACTTTATAGGGGCCAGTTCCCACCGGTAATAAATTAGCAGGGGCCTGGCGTGCCGTTTCATTGCTATACTTTTCATAGAGATGAGCGGGTAAAATCATCCCTTCTGTTCCCACAAAAACTAATGACCACGCGGGATTAACTTGCTTAAAAGTTATTTTAACTGTATGGGGATCGATCGCTTCCACACTTTTAACTATTTCATAATTGCCGGCGCTAGTAGAACCAGTTTTCGGATTGGTAATAAAATTATAGGTAGCGATGACATCTTTGGCAGTAAAAGGAGTACCATCTGACCATTTAATATCTTTTTTTAGCTTCCATGTCACCGATTTACCATCCCGGGCAACTCCCCCATTTTCAATAGTAGGAATTTCTGCCGCTAAAAAAGGAACTAATTCCCCTTTTTCATCGAAACTAGCCAAAGGTTCTAGGGTAATACGACTCGCTTCTGAGTCTTTAAATCCCGTGGAGAGATGGGGATTTAAAATCGTCGGTGCTTGCCAATACAAAAGTTTTAAAGTTTCTGGATTATTATTGGTCGTTGCCGGAGGATTATTAGCTGTTTGTTGACGACAAGCACTAAAAACCAGCGTACAACTAAGGGATAAAATTAACAGGGGCAAGAAAAGCGATCGCTTAAACATTTTTAATGACAATCAATAATTCAACAGGGTGACTTAGGTGATTCCCTAACCCACCAATAACAAGTTATCAGACATTGAGTCTTGATCTCGATCGATTAATTGATTATTTGCCTTTATCCATTCCTAGTCAAGTTAAATCGATCATGCTATGGTAGCGATGCTGTACTAGACAAGAAAATTCTAGGCACGGCGACGAAAATGCTTATGACCTTATTTCATCAGGGTGCGACAGCAGAGGAAATCGTTAATCGTTACCCATCACTAAATCTAGCTGACGTTTACGCCACGATCGCTTTTTACCTCAAGCACCAATCGGAAGTAGAATCCTACTTGCAACAGCGACAACAGCAAGCACAGGAGATTCGGGTAATCAATCAAGAGAGATTTGACCCCCAGGGATTGCGGGATCGCTTTCTTGCGCGTAAAGCAGCGCGGCAAGCATGATTAAGCTTCTGGTTGATGAGAACTTTGATAATACTTAACTGGTGCGTTACGGCGGATTACTAATTTTGGTTTTTCATTCCAAGGTTATCACCGCCTAACGCACCCTACAAAATTGCTTTTGCATGAGTAGAAAACGGGTTTCTTGGAGAAACCCGTTTTCTGTGCGTTACTCAAGGGATTTAGTGCGATCGCCGATCTTGTAGGGTGCGTTAATGAAATGTAACGCACCTTATCTAATGTTCAAAATCCGTGCGTTACGCTAACGCTAACACAGGCTACATCATATCAATCGCAAAGATAAATAATTGATAAGCGATCGGCGCATAACACATCATTGGAGCGGACAATATTAGAGTAGTTTACGCTTAGTTGAACGGAATCTCTTGCTGCTCAATTAAGCCGTTATGTTTCATTCGGAGCGCTAGCCTAAGTGGAATTTGTTTACGCAGATGAATTGAAGCGCTCCTTCTCGGTGCGAGGGGATTTCTATGACGTAGAAATCGCCGGAAAAGTGTTTCCGTGCCGAAGCGTTTTGGAAATTATCGCCAATGCCGGAGATTCTGAAGCCACAGGGGTGCCGGACGCGGTAGTGATAATGATGAATCCGGGTTCTTCTAGGCCACTCGATATAAGTTACATTCCAAAATGCTACTCAGTGAGCGATGTACTTGATGGCGGATGGTCGAGGGAACTGATTCCAGCCAGGCCAGATAACGCGCAGTACCAACTGATGCGCCTGATGTTGCTAAAGAGGTGGAAGCACGTCAGGGTTCTCAACCTATCAGATCTCAGAAACGGAAACAGCGGCAGCTTTTCAGTGGATTTTGAGGATGCTCAGAAGCGTGACCCCTCCAGTCCCCATAGCATTATCCATCCCAAGCGGCTCGGCGGGCTTCAACGTGATTGTGCGGGAAGTTCTCGCATAGTTGCAGCATGGGGTTCTACTGAAGTACTTCGAAATGCTGCTATTGCATTCTTATCCGAAATCCCTGGGGTGCAGGGGCTACAGTTGGACTACCCTTGGTACCGCTATCCCAGTCCATATAGAAAAGATCAGAAGATCGATTGGTTAATCAGTGCCTTCGATAAACTTGAAACATAACACTTCGTTCCAGGGTCCGCTGCGCGATAAAGCTGCGCAGCGCCCCTGAACTCGAACGTTATGCTGAAACGATACGCCCGTTAAAGTTATCTATTTTTAGACAAGTTTAAGCAAGCAAAAGTTATCGGTTTCGTTGATGAGTTCCGAGAGATTGTCGGCGATCGCAAAGATAAATAATTGATAAGCGATCGGGGCATAACACATCATTGGAGCGGACAATATTAGAGTAGTTTACGCTTAGTTGAACGGAATCTCTTGCTGCTCAATTAAGCCGTTAGGCGGCTTCACATCCCGTGTGCCTCATACTCACAGTTAGCCGTAGGGTGCGTTCCCTAATGTGGCTCCTACCGCTCCACTAGCAGTAGGCTAATCTGGATAACACGCTTTTGGGCGTGATATACGGAAAAGTTACAGCAAAAAAGGAGGTTTATTATGGCTGAATGACTAGCAGTTGATGTTTCGAGAACTTACGAATCTGGTATGCTTGGCAAGCGAGGAGACGATAAATTTCCTTGCACCGGAGCAAGAATAACACGGGTAGAATTCCACAAAGAAGTTTCCAAACACCGTATTACTCCCTTTGATGATGGCATAGGACGGGGTGACGCTCACACAAATGATACTGAACTGCCAGATGTTGGAGTTCACTACTGGCTAGATGCAGGAACGAGGCTGAAATACATTTTGAAGGTCTGGGTTGAGGATTAAGGATTTTGTGAATCAGTCGTTGGGGGGCGTTGGTTCCCCTTGCTTTTTTTGTGCGCTACTATGGAATTAAATGATTAAAAGCTAAGACTGCTATGGCACTGGCATCGAATGGACAAACAGCTATAATCCGCACAGAGCGAGGGCTTACAATTGCGGATACTCGTATTACTCTGTATGACGTAATCGATTATCTCAAAGCTCAGTATCCACCCAAGTTTATTCGTGATGCCTTCAATCTTACAGATGCTCAGATTCATGCTGCCCTTTCCTACATTGAAACACATCGAACAGAAGTGGAAGCGGAATATCAGGAGGTTTTAAAGACTGCCGCAGAAACTAAACAATTTTGGGAAGAGAGGAATCGCGAACGTTTTGCTCGGATCGCTGCTACTCCTCCTCGTCCAGGCTATGAAGCGGTTAGAGCTAAACTTCAGGAACGGAGAGCAAAGCGGGAAGCGAAGAAGCAATGATTGTTCTGGCTGATTACAACTTGAATCGGCAGGCAATTCTGATCTCTGGAAGTCTTGTTGTTAGCGGGTTATTAGATCTCGCTCTAATTCGGTTGAGGACATTTGAAGACGTTGGCTTACCCGCAGACAGCAATGATCGAGTAGTTTGGAGATTTGCCCAAACCAACGGGATGCTCTTACTTACGGCAAACCGGAATGCGAAGGGTGAAGACTCGTTGGAACAAGTAATGCGTGAAGAAAATCAACCGACTTCATTTCCGATCATTACGATTGGCGATCCGGATAGGGTCAATGAATCTGACTATCGAGAACGCTGCGTTGAAAGGCTTGTAGAAATTGTGATCGATATCCAAGACTATATGGGGGCTGGTCGGTTGTTTATTCCATAAGGTGATTGGCGCATCATATCTGTTGGTGACACAGCATAACAACCCCAATGCACTCCGACCGACGAAAGCTAATCAGTGTGATCGCCGATCTTGTAGGGTGCGTTCCCTAATGTGGCTCCTACCGCTCCACTAGCAGTAGGCTAATCTGGCTAACACGCTTTTGGGCGTGATATACGGAAAGTTTCCGTATAATCAATAGTCCAGTAGTCGTAACGCACCACCCACGAGATATATTAAAAATAGCCTCGTAGGTTGGGTTGAGCGAAACAATACTGAGGCGAAAATAGCTTAATTCGCTTGAAAAAGCGAAACCCAACCACCCCAAAGGTTACTCTTTGTTGGGTTTCCTTGCGTCAACCCAACCTACAATAATTGCTTACCCAGATTGGTACTTCATGAACTGGCAGGGCAACGTAAAGGAACCTGGACGGTGAGAGTATCTGGAAACTGGCGGATCACTTTCACCTTTGACGGTGTTGGTGCTTGTGATGTCGATCTTGAGGACTACCACTGATGAAAATGCATAATCCACCACATCCTGGTGAAGTTCTTAAAGAACTTTGTCTCGAACCTTTGAATCTGACTGTGACTGAGGCTGCTGAAGCATTGGGTGTAAGTCGAAAAACCCTATCTGCCATCTTAAATGGTAGGGCAGGTATTAGCCCCGAAATGGCAATTCGCTTAGGGAAAGCTTTCGATACATCTCCTGAAAGTTGGCTCAATCAGCAAATGCAATACGAGCTATGGCAAGCAGAGCAGACAATTGGCAATATCAAAGTCAAACGGCTATCAGTGCGATCAGCGATCGCGTAGGGTGCGTTAATTAAATGTAACGCACCCCCCACGAGATATATTAAAAATAGCAATCTTGTAGGGTGCGTTCCCTAATGTGGCTCCTACTGCTCCACCAATAGATTTTTGGGGAACGCACCATGCTAGAGGATTATAAAAATATCTGCTGTCGCACTCCAGCCCATCGCGGCTGAGTTCAACCGTTATCGAGAAAAATAGTTAAATCCCGTCAAATTCCCCTAAAACTTTCACTTCTGGTTCTAACCAGAGAGACCAGCGATCGAACACTTGTTCCTGCACATGACGAATTAAACGCAGAATATCCGAGGCTTTTGCTGAACCAATATTCAGGATAAAATTAGCGTGTAATTCTGATACTTGCGCCCCACCAATTTGATAACCTTTTAATCCCATTCCCTCAATTAAAGCCCCGGCAAATTGCGGTTTAGGATTGCGGAAAACACTACCACAACTGGGACGATCATAGGGTTGGGTACTTTTGCGATGGCGTAAATTATGGGTAGTAATTGCCATTATTTCCTCACAATTATCGGTAGCTTCTAACTGAAATGTAGCTTCGATAACTAAACGTTGATTCCCTTGCAGAGAAGAACTGCGATAACTATAATTTAAATCTTCTTTGCTTAAAGTTTCTAACTGACCATCGGGATTTAATACCAGCGCCCGCACTAATCGATCCGCCACACAGGAGGTATGTGCGCCCGCATTCATCACCACAGCCCCCCCCACCGTCCCGGGGATACCCACCGCCCATTCTAGGCCCCTCCAGCCCCGTTTTGCCGCTCTCCAAGCTATTTTTGGCAGGGGTTCCCCCGCCGCTGCTGTAATCGTAGCAGTTTCGGCATCAAAACAACTCGATCGCAGATGGCGAGTATTGAGGACAAGTCCGGGTAAACCTCGATCGCTGATCAGTAAATTTGAACCAGCCCCCAAAACATTCAAAGGTAAATCTTGCGCTCGCCACCAAGCGAACACTTCTCTTAATTCCTCTAGATTAACTGGTTCGGCATACCATTGCGCTCTTCCCCCCACCCGGTAGGAAGTGAACTCAGCTAGAGAAACAGAGGATTTAATCATAGGGTTTTAGGGATTGGAAATTATAAATTATAAATTATGAATTATAAATTGGGGGTTGGGGAGATGGGGAGCAAAGGAGCAGAAAGTAGGTTGGGTTGAAGCATGAAACTCAACACCCGCAGGGGTTACGCTGCCGCTAACCCATCCTACAAATAATTGTGCCTCCCTACTTATTTAATACTGCTCACTTAAAAACTCAAATCTGATAACTGATAACTGATAACTGATAACTGATAACTGAATCCTATACTCTAACTGCTAATTGTTCACGGTAAAGAGAGAGCATTTCGGGGATAACTTGATTGAGATTGCCAGCGCCGAGGAACAGAGCCAGATCCCCTGGTTGGAGAATTTCTAGCAGGAATTGACCTAAAGAACTCAATTCAGGGTGATAGTAGGCGTTTTTATGGTGTTTTCTCACCTGTTCGACCACTTGCTGCCCGGTGACGTGATTGATATTCACTTCCCCAGCACTATAAATATCCGTTAAGACTACCACATCGGCGGAACTGAAAGCGGAGCCGAATTCCTCTAAAAAGGCAGTGGTGCGACTGTAGCGATGGGGTTGGAAAATAGCGATCGAACGTTGGTACTGTTTGCCTTCTACCTTCAATTTTGCCGCCGCTAACGTGGCCAACAATTCGCTAGGATGATGGGCATAATCATCGATAAAAGTAATGCCGTTTGCCTCTCCCTTGTGTTCAAAACGGCGTTTTGCCCCAGCAAAAGTAGCGATCGCATCGGCAATAACGGCAAATTCTAAACCGAGATAACGTCCGATAGCAACCACTGCCAAAGCATTACTAATATTATGTTGCCCCGGGATTTTCACTTCCATTTGTCCCAGATAACCGCCTTTTTCCCAGACGGAAGCTTTCATCATTCCCTGTTCATAGATAATCTCGCTGACGGTGTAATCGGCACCTTTTTCGGGATCGAGACTATAACTGATTGTCGGACGGAAATGCTCGGCGATCGTGTCACAATCTAAACAAGCGACTAAAATCTGGCACTGATGGGCGAATTCATGGAAAGTATCGATAACTTCGCTTAAATTATGGTAATGATCCGGGTGATCTAGCTCAATATTAGTGATTACGCCGATTTTCGGGGCGTGTTTGGTCAGGGAACCATCGGACTCATCGGCCTCTGCCACTAAAAAACGACCTTGACCGAGACGAGCGTTACCTTCCCACGCGTCCACCTCACCACCGACAATGATCGTGGGGTCTAATCCCGCTTCTAACAAAACGTAACCGATTAGGCTGCTAGTGGTGGTTTTGCCGTGGGTTCCAGCAACGGCGATACTGTCATAATCAGCGATTAAAGCCGCTAAAACGTCGCTACGGTGAAAAATTGGGTATCCTAAGTCTCTGGCCGCTTGATATTCCTTATTATGGTCATTAATCGCCGTGGAGCAGATTACTTGCGGAACTGTTTGGCTACTGTTTTGAGGGACCGGAGAATGAAATACAGCTAAATTATTGGCCTCTTGACGGTGGAAAATCTGCGCTCCCGCTCCCTGTAGCCGTTGGGTAATATGAGTAGGACGTAAATCAGAGCCAGACACGGGTAAATTGCGCTTGGCTAGGATATAAGCGAGGGCTGACATCCCAATACCGCCAATACCGATAAAATGGAAAGGTTGGCCGTTAAACTTAACTTTTTTCACTGTTTTCACTCCTCAGACCCACGATTATATAAGTTTTAAACTCGATCGGTAGTAAAGTCAACTTCATGATAGGGGCATTTGACCAGAATTCCCAAATGTTGCCCGGTCCCCCTGCAACATCCTTGACGCAGAATTAAAATTTTTTCTCCCAATTCCTTTTTTCTAGGCTGCGAGGAGTGGGGAGTGGGAAGTGGGGTGTGAGGTGTGGGGAGTGGGGAGTGGGGAGTGGGGAGAATAAATAAAAATAGTCTCCTGTCTCGGAGTCTCCTGTCTCGGAGTCTCCTCAATGGTGAGCTAATAAATTATTTTCGATCGGGATCGCAAAGTTCAACCTTTAAGGTATGATTGGGAACATTAATTATTTTTTTATGTATTGCACTAAAACGTAGAGGGCAAGCAGCAGTGATTAGAGTAGCGATCAATGGTTTCGGACGGATTGGACGTAATTTCCTAAGATGTTGGTTAGGAAGGACTAATAGTGGCTTGGAGGTAGTGGGGATCAATGATACATCCGATCCCCGGAGTAACGCTCACCTGCTCAAATATGACTCGATGTTAGGCAAACTTAACGCTAATATCGATGCCGATGATAATTCTTTAATTGTTAACGGTAAAACTATTAAATGTTATTCCGATCGCAATCCCCTCAATCTGCCCTGGGCAGAATGGGGTGTAGATCTGATTATCGAGGCTACCGGTGTTTTCGTCGATGAAGAGGGCGCTTCTAAGCATATTGTCGCAGGAGCTAAAAAAGTCCTCATTACCGCACCGGGTAAAGGTTCGGGTGTGGGAACCTATGTGGTTGGTGTCAACGCTGACGAATACGAACACGATAAATACAACGTCATCAGTAATGCCAGTTGTACCACCAACTGTCTGGCTCCTGTCGTTAAAGTGATTCACGAAAACTTCGGCATCATCAAAGGGACGATGACCACCACCCACAGTTACACTGGTGATCAACGGATTCTGGATGCTAGTCACCGGGATCTGCGTCGCGCTCGCGCCGCCGCCGTTAACATCGTTCCCACCTCCACCGGCGCCGCCAAGGCTGTAGCCTTAGTTATCCCGGAAATGAAAGGGAAACTTAACGGTATCGCTCTGCGGGTACCCACTCCTAACGTTTCTGTGGTGGATTTAGTGGCGCAAGTGGAAAAAAGCACGATCGCGGAACAGGTAAACGAAGTCCTCAAAGAAGCTTCGGAAAATTCTTTGAAAGGAATTCTCGAATATAATGATTTACCTCTCGTTTCCTCTGATTATCGCGGTGTTGATGCCTCCTCGATCGTTGATGCTAGTCTCACCATGGTGATGGGTGGCGATATGGTAAAAGTTATCGCTTGGTACGATAACGAATGGGGTTACTCCCAACGGGTGGTTGATCTCGCTGAAGTCGTTGCCAGCAAGTGGAAGGCCTAATTTTTGGCCGTTAGGGGATAGGGAAATGGTGGAATGGGGGAATTCAACTAACACCCCAACACCCTAAAACCCTAACCCCCGCCCCCCGATTCCTTTCAACTGATAAGTGATAAATTCTCACCGAAAAAGCGCCGATAGATTCCCTCTGTCACCAATTGTGCGGTGATTAGGTTAGCTAGGGCAATCATAAACAGGATCAGTATCTGGTAGGAAGCGGCGTTTAAAGGTTCACTTCCTGCCAATACCTGTCCGGTGAACATTCCGGGTAAACTGACTAAACCCACTACCATCATCTGATTGAGGGTGGGGATTAAACTAGCTCGAATCGCCGCTTTTTGATAGGATGCGATCGCTTGTTGAGGGGTTGCCCCCAAACAAAGATGGGTTTCGATTTCTAAACGGTGACTTTTAATCGCACTGCTTAATCTTTCCCCGGCTAAAGAGGCACTATTCATCGCTTGCCCTAACACCATCCCCGTCAAGGGAATTAAGTATTGGGGTGAGTACCATTGTTCTGGTTGAATAATTAAAGCGATCGCATAACCTAAAGTTAGACAGCTACTAATCAATAAAGAGCCGAAAACTAGGGGTAATAAGCCTTTATCTCGGCTATCGATGCGATTTTTAGCAACAATAGTCGCGATAGTCATCATCACTGCCAAAATCCCCAGCACTGCTAGAGGATTATCGAGGGAAAAAATAACGGCGATAACGTAGCCTACCACTAATAATTGCAGGATCGAGCGACCGGTCGCTAATAATAATTGTCCCTCTAGGGCTAAATTTGACCAACGGGAGAGGAGTAAACAAATGCCCATCATCCCCAAAGCCCAACCCAAATCCACCAGATTTAGTTCTACTAATCCATCCATAAAAATAAAAGAAACAAATTACAAGGGTACTTCATCTATAAATAGCAAGTTTATAATTATTTTTGACTAATTATTCCTTCTTTTCGCCAACAAATCCCGATTAGTCTCTAATTTGAGTGAAAGCGCGTGAGTACAATTCCCCCCGTCGATTTATCCCGTCAATACCAAGTCATCAGCGAAGAAGCTAACCATGCCGTTTTAGAAATCCTCCGTTCTGGGCGCTACATTGGCGGTGAAGCTGTGAGCGAATTAGAACGACAATTTGCCCTCTATCATGGTGTTAGCGATTGTGTCGCCTGTAATTCGGGAACCGATGCCCTTTATCTGGCACTGCGCGCCCTCGGTATTCAAGCGGGGGATGAAGTCATCACTTCTACTTTTTCGTTTATTGCCACCGCCGAAGCGATTAATTTAGTCGGGGCAGTGCCGGTTTTTGTCGATATCGATATTAATACTTTTAACCTCGATGTGGCACTGTTGGAAAAAGCGCTTACTCCCCAGACTAAAGCGATTATCCCAGTACACCTTTTTGGGCAATCTGTCAATATGTCTGAGGTGGTAAATTTCGCTCGTTCCCATAATTTATTGGTGATTGAGGATTGCGCTCAAGCAACGGGAGCAGAATGGCATGGGCAGAAAGTGGGGAGTATCGGCGATATTGGCTGTTTTAGCTTCTTTCCCACCAAAAATTTAGGCGGTTGTGGCGATGGTGGCGCAATTACCACCAATAACCCCGAGTTAGCGGCACAAATTCGCATGATTAAAGAACACGGCAGCAAGGTGCGTTATCTCCATGAGGTAATCGGGGTGAATAGCCGCTTAGATGCCATTCAAGCGGTTATTTTGCAAATTAAGCTGAAATATCTCGATTTTTGGAATAATCAACGGATCGAGATTGCCCAACGTTATCGGGAATTACTGCAACCTTTGCCTAATATCACTTTACCCGCCGCTTTAGCCGGGGGTAAGCACGTTTGGAATCAGTACACAATCCTAACGGAAAATCGTGACCAAATTCGGGCAGCTTTGCAGGAAAAAGATGTCCTATCTATGGTTTATTATCCGATTCCCCTACATTTACAGCCGGTTTATCAGTATTTAGGCTATAAAAAAGGTGATTTACCCATGGCTGAATTGGCCAGCGAAAAAGTGTTATCTTTACCTATGTTCCCCGATTTAAGCTTCGAGGAACAACAACAGGTAGCCTACGCGCTGAAAGATTGTTTGCATAGTTCCTAAGTTATCAGTAGGAATTATAAAGGTTTTCGATATTTTGACCAGATAGCGCCTCGAAAACTTACTTTTACAGGAGGTTTAGCTAAATTAACCCTATTGTTAAGGATATTAGCTAGAGCAGTGGCTCTCCCCGATTTGGTGGGTAAAATGTATTCTAAGATACAGTTTTGCGGGCAAGTGAGTGGAAGGGGAACCACAGAGACACAAAGGACACAGAGATCGATCACTACTATATAAGTTAAACTGGTCGCAACGCGCTCGCTACGCGAGATCACACAAAGAATAAGATAGCCGAGCAGTTATCTTAATGAGCAGGTACGAAGTTTTCGTTTTCGGGAGTCGGTCTTCGATACCAAATTAGATTACACTTCATCTTTAGGAGAAACACTGTAACACACAGAAATTAGCTGTTCCAGTCCCCTAAGACTGCTGACTTATACCATTTCTCTAAATGAAAACTACACATCGAATTTAAGTCCCCCTTAAAAAGGGGGATTTAGGGGGATTAAACTTCTGTAGTCAGACTTTGGAGAAGTCGATAGCCTTGAATACAGGTTCCTTGTAGGTTCAAAAATTTGTCAAGTATCATAAGTAAAATACTCTGGTTTTTGGCTATTATATCAAATCTTAACTCAATTGTCTATCTTTTGGCATTAACCTGTTTGTGCCTTGAATCTTTCCCTGTATGGGTTTCAGCTATTTTTGAGCGTAGGTACTCTCATCGAATTTTATTTTAAGTTAATTATTTGCATAACAATTACCGAAGAGCCATCTATCTTTAGGCTTAATCATAAATATTCATTTTTTGAAAAATTCAGCCGACAGTTTCCTCCCAAAACTACATGGATCAATAAAACAAGCTTCTCAAGGATTTTAATTACCTAAATTAGCCAGTTTATCGATAATCTTGGCTTAAAATTCTCTGGTTAGCCAACAATTATCTTAAGTCACATAAAAGACCGATGTAAAACTTGGATCTTGAAGATTTTTAATGGGTAAAATTGTCAATACTTTTAATTTTTAATTGGGACTTTTGGGTAACTTTAGCTAAAAAAAATTGCTCAGATGTTACGCGGAAGACATAAAATCGCCTTAGCAAGATAATTACTTTCCCCGCTCTCGTTTCTGAATTGCCAAGAATTGCGTTAGAATTAAAGAAATATTACAAGTGATTGACAAAAATGAGTAAGCCTGATATAGAAGCCATTGCCCTCCAGTTAGAAAGCAGCAACTCCAAAGATCGTCTGCTGGCCTTGGCATCCCTGCGAGAAGTGGCCCCAGAGGAGGCTGTACCCTTGATCAAAAAAGTCCTTTATGATCAAATGCTGCCGGTGCGATCGATGGCTGTCTTTGCTTTGGGAGTCAAACAAACCGAGGAATGCTTTCCTATCCTAGTGGATTTGTTAGCCAATGATGCCGATTATGGCATTCGCGCCGATGCTGCGGGAGCTTTAGGTTATTTAGAAGATATTCGCGCTTTTGAACCCCTACAACGGGCTTTTTACGAAGACACGCAATGGTTAGTCCGCTTTAGTGCCGCCGTCGCTTTGGGCAATTTGGGCGATATTCGGGCTAAACAGGTGTTATTATCGGCGTTAGACAGTAACGAAGCGGTTATTCAACAGGCCGCTATTGCTGCCCTTGGTGAAATCAAAGCAGTGGAAACCGTCGAAAAGCTTTTAACCTTTGTTAACTCCGATGACTGGTTAATCCGGCAGCGATTAGCGGAAGCTTTAGGCCACCTTCCGGCGGAAAAAACGATCGCGGCCTTAAAATTTTTGGTTAAAGACGAACATCCGCAAGTGCGCGAAGCGTCCCGTTTATCCTTGCAAAAATTGGCCAACGTCTAGGGATAGGATAGAATAAATAATCTAGTCTTCCAGAGCGATCAATCTTTGCCTACAGCCATTCATGGACATTCAAGAATTTATTAATCTCTGTGCGGGTAAATGGTTTTCCCAGCGTACCAGTTATCAATTAGCCGCCCAAAAAGTTGCCAATAATAAAGCAGAAATCACCATCGATTTACTGACTGCCGATGCTGCCGATGTGGTGCAATTATGTTTAGAAAATAACTGTCAGTCCCAGGCCAGTCTAGGGGGATGGAAAGCGACTTGGGATAATTCCGTGGACTATGGACAACCGAAAAAAATCGGTTCTAGCTATTTAGTTTGGCTGCCCTCAGAGAATCCTTGGCAAGGAAAATTGATCACATCGGACGCTAAATCGGCAGCGCTGGGAGAATATCATCTCAGAAGCGATCAAGCTTTAACTTTAACCATCGAGCATAATCACCATCGTATCGAGGAAAGAATCTGGTTTGCTAGTCCTAATCTGAGATTGCGTACCAGTATTATCCAGTCGGCCAATGGCGATCGCCAGACGGTTTTCTACTCGGAAATTCGCAAAATGGTTGCTTCTTAAGTAGCTGCCATCCCCAATGTCTGAGGTGGGGAAGACAGGATTAATCTTCCACCACTCCAGTCAAATCCTCCTAACGTCGGCCGCGTCTGCTGCTGCCAAAACCACTGCGACTAGGGGTACGACGGGAACCAGAGGAACCGAAACTAGGAGAACGTTTGACATTATCAGATTTACCCGAATTCTTCAGGGTACTCGAACCATAACCGGAACCACTGGGTTTTGTGGTGGTGCTGCGATTGGGACTAGAGGGAGTATTGCTAGGATAACGACGTAAATTGCCGGTAGAACGGAGAGTTTGCCGGTTTTTGACCGCCGGAGGTGGACTATTATGTTTAGTCCGGTATTGATCCACTGCCTGATTATAGGTGGAACCGTAACCACCAAAACCGGTCATCACACCCCCCGGAGTATAAAGGGGAGGAACGTAGTATTGAGGACGAAAGAGCAAACTACCCAAAGCTTGACCGGCAACAGCACCGAGAAAAGGACTCCAAAAACTCGATTCTTGCCGAATCACCACGGTTTCTTGTTGTCCGGTTTGGGGATTGTTCCGCACTTCCGTGACATTGTGGACATACTCAATTTTAAAATCTTCGGTCATGTACAGGGTAGCCTGATCGCCGTTGATTTCCAGTGCGGTTTTTTCCCCTTTAGCGATAGCTTCATCGCTTAATCTAGCCATTTGCAGGTTAGTGGTGCGGAAGAGGGGAGAAGTCCCCCCGGGGGTGTTTAACAGCATTAAGGTATAAGTGCCATCTCCGTCATCGTAGGTAGCTTGTTGCACCTCGTAGCGACCGCTACTAACCTGATTGGATTCTTGTCTTACACTACTGTTATTAGCTGACGGTGACTGAGTTTGATTTGACGACGAACCACAGGCCACCGTTGTGCAACAAAGGGTAAGAATTAAAAGGATTGTCGTTACTTGGCGCAGCATAATGGCAAAATTAAGACTATAAAGGCAGTAATTCGGGGAAATTGAGTAATAGTTGCTCATTGGTCAATTCATCTCCCAATTGAGCAGGAGAAAAATGTACCTGAATCGCACGCAGCCGACCTTGGTAGTGGAGGTTAATTATTGATTTTAAACCATCTTCCAGGGCCTCTCGATCGGCTAGGCTAGTTTCTAAAGCAGCACTCTCACCCTCGAATGCTATTGTGATCATAACAACTAAGTTATCGGTGACGGGTAAAGTTAAGGGTTCCTTTTCTCCCAGCTGTGAAGACACCGATTCACTTAGGTATCTCCCCGCAGAATCGGTAAACAGTTCGTTAACGTAGTCTCCCGCTTCCCCCTCACTCCAAAAAACATCGCCCTCATTAGCCACAGAAAACCAATAGAGGTTCATCTGCAGCAGATTTTGACAAATTTCTACTAAACCCTCTCCCATGACCTCTAAATCGCCTTCGGAATCGATCGCCTCCCGGCCGGCACGATTAAGAATACCGATCAGGGGTGCGACTTCTTGGCCGTAGAGATGCAAAAATAAGCGACAGACCACATAGCGAGTTCTACCCGCAAATTTCTTGAAGCGATCGCCTAAAGAACCCATAATAGACCTCTGGTAAAAATCAAAAATTGTCGTTAAGGTTAGGAGTCAGTAGTCTTGGAGCCATCAGCTAGATCAAGGTGATAGGGACCAATTCAATGAGATAAATAAAAGCTGATAGCTAAAAAGACTGATCACTGATAGGACGTTTTTAAACTGGCAAAAATTAATCAGGCAAGAGGTTTAATCTATCCAGTAATCAAAGTAAACAGCCAGAAAAGCCCTCAGCTTTTATTTATTTTGCCATTTTCTAGGCTTCTATGCCTTGATGTCCTGTTAACAGTCTATAATGACTTAGAATCCTATTGGTGTGAGCAAATGGCTGTCCAACTACAACAAGCTTTAGTGGTTGCTTCCTATATCTTGAAACAGCGTCTAGCAGGAAAAAAGCGTTTTCCCTTAGTTTTAATGCTAGAACCCCTATTTCGCTGTAATTTAGCCTGTACTGGCTGCGGGAAGATTCAACATCCCCCGGAAATCCTCCGCAATCATCTTACCCCAGCAGAATGTTTCGCAGCGGTGGAAGAATGCGGGGTTCCCGTGGTTTCCATCCCCGGGGGCGAGCCGCTTTTACACCCACAAATCGATGAAATTGTCAAGGGGTTAGTGGACAGAAAAAAATTTGTCTATCTCTGCACCAATGCCCTGTTATTGGAGAAAAGCCTAGATAAATTTACTCCTTCACCCTATCTTACCTTTAGTGTCCATCTGGATGGTCTCAAAGAACATCACGATCGCTGTGTGGATCGAGAGGGAGTATTCGATAAGGCAGTACAAGGGATTAAAGCAGCGAAAGCGAGAGGTTTTCGGGTTACTACTAATACCACGGTTTTTGAAGGCACAGATGCGCGAGAAATGCAGGAATTTTTTGATTTTCTCGCTACTTTGGGTATCGATGGCATGATGATTTCCCCGGGTTATAGTTATGAGTGGGCCCCGGATCAAGATAGTTTCTTGAAACGGGAGCAAACCAGAGCTTTATTCCGAGAAATTCTCTCACCCTGGAAATCAGGTCAGAAAAAGTGGAATTTTAACCATAATCCTCTCTTTCTCGATTTTCTCATCGGTGAACAGGACTATGAATGCACCCCTTGGGGTAGTCCTAGCTATAGTCTTTTAGGATGGCAAAAACCCTGTTATCTGCTCAACGAAGGACATTACAAAAGCTTTCGGGAACTTTTAGAAGAAACCAATTGGGATAACTACGGTCGGGCCAGTGGCAATCCTCAATGTGCCGATTGTATGGTACATTGCGGCTATGAACCGACCGCGGCCATGGCAGCTTTTAAACCGGCTAATATGGGACGTGCCATGCAGAGTTTAATCGGAGTCTAATCCTAAACTGATTCTAACCAGACGGCGGGGACTTGACTAGGGCGATCGGGTAATTGCATCCACCCCATTTCGCACAGACGAATTACCGAACTTAATTTTTCTACCAAAGCGGGATCAAAACGAATCCCGCTATAATTTTGACAGCGCTCTAGGGCCTCTCCTAAATCTAGAGCTAGTCGGTCGCCTCGCGGTTGAGTTAATTCCTGAAAATAGGCTGATAATCCTAAAATTCGCGACTCTAGGCTGATTTCTTCCCCTTTTAAGCCGTTGGGAACCCCGCTACCATCCCAGTATTCAAACTCATGGTAAATAATCTGTTGAATTGGGGCTAATTCGGGCATAGTGGCGAGTAATTGTGCGCCTAACACCGATCGATCCCGCCAAAATAACGCATTTGCTCCCTCTAACTGACTGGCACGCTGTCTAAAAACTTCGATCGGAGCCTCCGCTAGACCGATGCGGTATAATAAACCGGCTAATCGTAAGCGTCGTAATCTTAGGGTGGGTAAATCGAGCAATTGTCCCAACATTTCCGCTAAAGCGGCCACCTGTAGGGAAGCGAGGGGATTATCAATATCTCTTTCATCGACTTTTTGAGCCATTCTGAGAAAAGCTTGCAGTTTATTAGCGGCCAAATTTTTATTTAAACGGGATGCTTGTCCTTCTAAGTCGCTTAATTCTCGCGCTTGTCTGCTGACGGTGACTAACTGCTGTTGACTGGTTTGCAGATAGGTGACAATGCGAGAGACTACTCCCGTTAAATCCGTGGGAATGGGATTAATATTTTGACTAATTTCCTCTTGTTGTCTGCTTAAATCGGCCGCTAGACTGGGATTATAGGGATGCAGACGCTCAATTAAGATCCTAGCGGCTTTTTCGACTAAATCGCGATCGAATGTCCATAAACCGTAGAATTTTCGCTCCGTGTCTATTTGGGGTTGACTATCGGACCGGTATTCTTCCGGGGATAACTCATGACAGAGTACCATGGATGCGTAATCGGGGGAAAGAATGATTAAATTCCACTCATTAACCAAACTATCGCTATTATCTAAGTTCACTAGCGAAACATTCTCTAAACTGCCGGTTTTATGCTCAGAAAAACCACTATCGGCCACGGCGGCGATCGCAATATGACGAGAAGAGCGAGCCATATCTAAATAGCGATCAGCTTCCTGTAAATACCATTTTCCCTGTTGAAAGGTGACTAAGACCAGTGGTTTATTTGTACTATCAGGGCTGCTAGTTTGCAAGATATGATCTTCAAGAGCATGACAGAGGGCGACCAGGGTATTCTTAAAATAGACCCCGTAACTGCTGGGTAATCGTCCCGATGAAGCTCTTTTTAACTGTTGTAAGCTGGATTCTACGGTCATAAGTCGCAAGATGAGGGGTTGAGTGTGGGGAGAGAGGAGAATAAATAGGGTATGCTGAAAAAGTTTTTCGGTGGGGGTAGGGGGGGTGTGGGGTTTTACCGGTTTTGAGGTGGCCAATTACCTAATTTTCAGGGAAAAAGTACCTGAATTTTCCCCCTGATCACTCCCATGCCTAGTACTTTTTGATTAACAAAAAGTCTAAAAGTCTTACCCAACAAGGTTTTTAGATTTTTTCAGCCAACCCCAAAATAAAAGCCATCTCCTGTCTCCTGACGACCGGCTCCTGACTGCCTCAAAGGGATTTATTCTACCACCCAGGGAGTGATTGCGGGAGTCCAATTAGCCAATTCTGCATCGCTAAACCAGAGACTAACTTCATCTTTGGCAGTATCTGGACCATCGGACCCATGGATAAGATTGCGTCCGACACTAATACCAAAATCACCGCGAATCGTACCAGGTTCAGCATTGAGGGGATTAGTGGCGCCAATAATTTTTCTAGCGGAGGCAATTACTCCTTCTCCTTGCCAAACCATGGCCACCACGGGGGAGGAAGTAATAAAATCGACTAAAGAAGGGAAAAAGGGTCTTTCTTTATGAACAGCGTAGTGTTTTTCCGCTAATTCGCTAGAAACCTGCATCATTTTCAACCCAACCAGCGTAAAACCTTTAGCTTCAAAGCGTTGAATAATTTCCCCCACCAGATTGCGCTGTACACCGTCGGGTTTAATCATTAAGAAAGTGCGTTCCATACTGCCTCTTAAAATTTAGTCATAAATTGTCCCGAAACCCAGATTAACCCGGAATGGCATCCTAGAGAATGGTAGAATTTTCGCTTCAATTGCTGAGTTAGCTTGCTGTCCGACTGAGATAGAAAGTTTTCGTTTTTTCTCCCCACACCCTGGAAAAACTTTTTTAGTAAACCCTAAATATAGTGGTAATTTAGAGAGTTACCTGGAAACAAAAGGTAAAAAGGATGATTGTGGTGGCGAATTGCCTTCGCCCTCTTTTAATAACTTCTGCTTATCAGTATAAGTGGAAATGAGTCACAAATGTGAGATGCACCCAAAAGATGAGTCTAAAACTTTACTTTTTGCGTCATGGCGAAACCACAGCCAGTCAAGCGGGTAGTTTTTGCGGTCGATTAGACTTGCAACTAACCCCGGCAGGCTATGAAATGGCCAAGGATTTCGCCCTTGCCTATCGAGATGTGCCTTGGACAGGCATCTATTCTAGTCCCCTCAAACGCACCATGGCCACAGCCACCCCTTTAAGCGAACTCTTAGGTATTCCCATCCAGAAACGGGAAGGGTTAAAAGAGATTGCCTACGGCCAATGGGAGGGAAAAACCGCAGCCGAGGTTAATCGGGAGTTTCATGATGATTATGTGCGCTGGTTAGCAGATCCGGGCTGGAATTCTCCCACAGGAGGCGAAAAAGGCATCGATATCGCTCGTCGCAGTTCGGAGGTATTAGAGGAAATCGACCATAATCACGATGATGGCCATATTTTGATCGTTTCCCATAAAGCAACGATCCGAATCATGTTATGTTCTCTTTTAGGCATTGATATCGGCCGTTATCGCGATCGAATTGCCATGCCTGTGGCCTCGCTGACGATCGTCGAATTAGCCGAACACGGTCCCCTCTTTCAAGTTATGGGCGATCGCTCTCACCTCCGCAATGACCTGCGCTCGCGAGCGGGAACCTAACCAGTCAACAGTAACAAGGGAAGCCCCGGATTTGGTCTGCTGAAAAACTATGTGCTTGATGTTATATTTTCTACGACACGGACAAACGGCCTATAGCAAAACGGGAGGATACTGTGGTACTCCAGAAAATGACCCCGGTTTGACTGCCGAAGGCATCGAAATGGCGCAGGAATTCGCCGATGTCTATCGTTCTTTACCTTGGCGCGCAGCCTACGTCAGTCCCCTACAAAGAGCTATTCAAACCGCTAAACCCCTCTGTGAAGCGGTGGGACTGAAATTAGAAATCCGCCAGGGATTACAAGAGATCGGTTATGGTCTTTGGGAAGGTATGCACCCCAACGATATCGATCGTCAATATCATGATCTCTATGTGCGCTGGTTGACGGATCCTGCTTGGAATGCTCCCCCCAACGGGGAAAGGGGTATCGATATAGCCCGTCGTTCCGCGGCCGTTTTGGAGGAAATTGAACACACCCACAGTGATGGCAATATCTTGATCGTTTCCCACAAGGCCACCATCCGGATCATGCTCTGTAGTCTGATGGGTATTGATGTGGGCCGTTATCGCGATCGATTTGAAATGCCCGTGGCCGCTGTCAGTATTGTTGAATTAGGCAGTCGTGGCCCGCTTTTCCATGGCATCGGTTTACGTTCCCACCTCAGTGAGTACCTGCGTTCTCTTCCTTGCACCTAATCAGTTATCAGTGATCAGTTATCAGTTATCAGATGTCAGTTTTGATACTCAATCCGGTTATTAAAAACTGATTATCTATTCCCTCTTTTGCCTTTTGCCTCTTGCCTTTTGCCTGTCCTGATATGTAGCCTATACTCAACGGATTTAGCATTACTTCCCACTTGATCATTCAATCCAAGCTTTTGGTCAGTGATCAGTTATCAGTGATCAGTTATCAGTGATTCAGTTATCAGTGATCAGATGTCAGTTTTCATACTCAATCTGGTTATTAAAAACTGATTATCTATTCCCTCTTTTGCCTTTTGCCTCTTGCCTTTTGCCTGTCCTGATATGTAGCCTATACTCAACGGATTTAGTATCAGGTCACTGATTACTGTTTACTGGACGGCTACGCCGTGCCTTTGGCAACACTGAAAATACTCCCCACTCCCCATTTATGCCCAAAATCCATCACTTTGAGCTATTACCTTCCACTAATACTAAAGCTTGGCAATTATTAGAGTCGGGGGAAAATCCGCCTTTTGTGGTGACTGCTAGTCAACAAAGTGCCGGGAGGGGACAATGGGGACGGGAGTGGATTTCTGAACCGGGAGGATTATATTTATCTTTAGCTTTAAATCTGGATTTAGAGGTGGATAAATCTGCCCATCTCGTTCTCGCTACAGTTTGGGGCATCGCTTATCACCTCAATTGTCAAGAAATACCTGTTAAAATCAAATGGCCGAATGATTTAGTATTACTAGGGCGCAAACTAGGGGGAATTAACCTAGAAACCCGTATTCAGGGTCAAAAAATCCCGCAAGCAGTCATCGGAGTGGGCCTCAATTGGGCTAATCCTGTCCCCCCCACCGGTATTAATTTACAGGCTTTTACTGGCAATAAAATCACCTCGATCGCTCAGTTAACCTCTCTCACCAGCGATGCTATCCTATACGGCTATGAATATTACTGTCATCACGGCATAAAAGCCCTATTAGCCTCCTATTTAGAACTTTTTGCCAATTTTGGTCAAAAGATAGCTTTCGAGGGCTATCAGGGCATAATAACCGGGGTAAGCGATCGAGGGGAACTAAAAGTTAAACTCACCTCGGACAATGCCAGTAGCGAAATCTATATACCGGCTGGTAGGGTCAGTCTCGGCTATAATTGAGTCTAAATATTTTTTTGACTAAACTGTGAGAAGTGAGGCCGCCCTATGTATCCTTCATCGGTGATATTGAAACTTTTTCTCGGAAAATCCTTAAAAAAGAAGCTGAGTTTATGCAGTGGTCTCGGTTTAGTAATCAGCGGTCTGCTCACTCTTGCTCCCAATGCGATCGCTAATTCCGAAACTGGCAGCGAAACCCCGGTAGTGGAAAATGCCGCCCCGACTCTGAAAGCCCCCGTTATCAAAGAAAATACTAATCCTGCCCCCCGTCTGGCTATCCCCGAAAACCATCAAACCGATATGCCTACCCTTGCCCCCCGGGCCGGCGGTAAAAATAATTTTATCGATACCAGAAACTTTAACCCCCCCAGTTCCGTTGTTGTCACCGAGCGCCGCAGTGGTTGCCAAACCATCGCCCAAAATGGTCAACTGGTAGGAGGTAGCTGTAATCTGGCGGCCCGGTCTTCCCGTCGTCAGCCGGTCAGCACTGTGGCCAAACCCTTACCCCCGGTTAATCTGGCCCGGGTGCGTCTCAATCCTAATCCAGCCGTGCGAGTAGGACGGCAGCCCCGAAATCAGCCGGTTATCGCTAATAATTCCCTGGGTCGTTATGCCCCCACTCTCGTGGCTTCTAGCGCCCCGGTACGTCTGGCTGCCCCCACGGTGATTCCCAGTCAGGTGGTAGCTCTCAATCCCCCGGAATGGAATGGCGTAAAATTGGCTTTGGCCCCAGTGACTCGCGCAGAAGTGGAAGCAATCAGCGAAGCAACCACCTATGAGCGGGCCACCCGTTTAAGTCCCACGGATTCTAACCCAACTCAACGCACGGATTTACTCTTTCCCCTCGCCCTTCCCGCCCAAATTACCTCGGTTTTCGGGTGGCGAAATCATCCGGTCAGCGGGAATCGGGCCATGCACGCGGGTACTGATTTAGGCGCACCGATGGGAACACCTGTATTAGCCGCCTACGCAGGGGAAGTGGCCACCGCCGACTGGTTGGGAGGTTACGGATTAACGGTGATTTTACGTCACCTCGATGGTAGTCAAGAATCTCGTTATGCCCACCTTTCGGAAATTACTGTCAAACCGGGAGAATGGGTGGAACAGGGCGCGGTTATCGGTCGTGTGGGTAGTACGGGACTTTCTACCGGTCCGCACCTACACTTTGAATGGCGACACCTAACCGAACAGGGTTGGACCGCCGTAGATGCCGGTTTACATCTAGAATTAGCCCTCGATAATCTGGTGCAGAGAATGCAAATGGCCGCAGCCACTGACCCTAATCAGAATTAATTTGTTTTGGGTTACAAATATAGCGGTTTTTGGAGCTTAAAAACGCATCGTTGAGCTTTTGCCCAATTGATGCGTTTTCATACATTCGCAGTATTAAGTAGTTGGACAAAAATAAAGTTAACTGTGGGGTAAGGGACTTGCGCTTTGATAATGTACCTTTTGGGCGAACGCAGTTCGCCCCTACATTGTGGACAAAATCCGTTACTGTAGGGGCGCAAAGCTTGCGCCCTCCGATCAATTGGGATATTATTCCCACGCAAGTCCCTAAGGAGTCGGTCGTCAGGAGACGGGAGACGGGATACACGCTAAGATACAAATAATAAACTTGAGAGAAGCACTTGATTAAATATGACTCTAACTGACGTTGAAGTAAATCCCTCGACTCCAGAAGATTTTTTAGATTCTGAAACATTAGTACAGGTCGATTTAATGCAGCAAAAGATTCAACAATATTTACAAACCCTATCAGTAGAAAATTTAAAGATGATTCTAGAATTTGCCGCTTATTTGTCAGATAAAGAAAGTGAAAAGGCAACGCAAGAAATTAGAGCAATCCCGAATATTATGGAACATTTGAAAGAAGCTGAAATGGATTTACAATCAGGTTGCCTCATTGATTGGGAAAGCTGAAATAACTTATAAAGTCCGTTTGACAGCTAAAGCAAATAAAGTTTATTCTGAAGCGGATCCAATCTTAAAAAAGAAGATTGCTAAGTGTTTAAAACTCCTTCAAGAAACACCGAAAAATCACCCTCAAATTAAAGCATTAAAGGGAGAATTTGCTGGGAAGTATCGCTTCCGGGTTGGAGACTGAGTAACGCACAGAAAACGGGTTTCTCGGAGAAACCCGTTTTCTACTCATGCAAAAGGCTTCGGCCGTGAGCTTTTGCCGAACGGCAAAACGGAGAATAAATAATCAGTTTTTAATAACTGGATTTAGTATCAGTCAGGAGGCAGGAGTTTCAGGCTTTGTTGTCCTCTTTTTTGTACTAATTTGTGTTCTATAAAAATGGTAATGCAAGGTTTTTGAAGCTCCCAATTTTGGACTGAGAACCCTACTAGGCGGTTATTTCGGGTATTTGAACCCCATTTGATGCCTAAACATTTCGCAGTTATGGGAAACGCTGTAGCTTAGATGGTTAACCTTTCGAGCAGAGGTTGTAGGGCATCTTCATAACTCCGCCACCGCTCTACCGATCGCTTGTATATCGGTTGCCTTACTTGAGTAACACTGGCAGTACGCACTAAGCGATCGGTTTTATGGAACTGCATACAAGCATCATCCCATTCTAATCCGATAAAATCCAAGAGCCGAACCGTTTGCGCCGTTTGCTGGTCAACCGTTTCCTCATAGTCAATTTCCAACATGGGAACTGGCAAAACACGCCGCCAATGTTCCATAATCCGCCAATATTGCTGAATGCGTTCGGCAATATGAGTTAAGTCGAACGCCCAGCGAATAGACTTAAACTGAGTCATCCAACAGGAAACCGCCACATCCCGCACATCGCGGCGACAATGGATAATCTTGGCATTGGGAAAAGCAGTAACAATCCAGCCCAAAAGGCTGTAATTGTCGGGCATTTTATCGACAATTCTCCAGACATTCTCCCTCTTTATCCCTGCTTTGGTAAGCAGTTGTTCTAACTGTGCCAGATGCCAATCGGCCAGGTGAAGAATCTGGGGTTGACCAAGCTGCTGGAGGCAGTCCCAGACGGTTGTACTGCCGGGATGCCCCATCAGTGCCGGTAGGCTGTTAAAGCAATTACCGGCAAAGTTGCGCTCACCGGCCCCAAATACTTGGGGATGGCTGGCGAGAATCTGCTCCGTCAAAGTCGTGCCGCTGCGGGGCATCCCGACGATGAAAACGGGGGCGGTGGAGGGATTGCCCATCCCCTGAGTGCGCTGGAAAAATTCGGGGGTGAAGTGAGCGATTAATTGGTCGATATATTGGGCATAATCATCGGGATTGTAATCCCAACCTCGCTCCTGCTTGTAGGCGGTGTGTAGTTTGTTGGCGGCGATCGCATGGGTGGCGGCCTGGGCGTAGTTCTTACAACCGTCGTAGTAGTGGGCGAGTCCAAAATGAAGCGCCGACTGTGTGCCTTCTCTGGCCCACTTGGCTTCGAGTAATGTCTCCATCTGTTGAGCATCCTCTGGCGGCAGTTTTCCCCGCAAATTCTGGGCTAAATTGACCAGGGCGGGAATACAGTTAGGATTGACGGCCAGGGCCTCGCGGTTGGCGGCGTTGGCGCTTTCCACATCCCCAGCAGAGGCGAGAATGCTGGCTAGATGCGCCCGCAAGCTGGCATTTTCGGGCTTGAGTTCTACTGCTCGATAGGCCATAGCCACCGCCTCTTCTGCGTCGCCATCTTCCCAGAGAGCTTGGCTGAGTCCTGAATAGGCCTCGCCATAGTCGGAATGCTGCTCGATAATTTCTTGGTAGCGAGTGATGGCGGTGGCGCTATCCCCTAAATCGAGAATCGCCTCGGCGAAGGCACAGCGACTATCAAGGCGCTCTGGTTCAATTGCTAGGGCTTTATCGTACCAAGTGAGAGCCTGTGGCAATTCGCTGACTTCCTGCCAAATCTGACCGATCAGGGTGCAGAGCATGGCAGAATCGGGATTGAGATCGTAAGCTTTGCCATAGGCATCCATGGCCGCTTCCAACTGTCCCAAGGTGCGGAAGACGGTTCCCAAATTCATCCAAGCTTGACTATTTTTCGCTTCAGATTCGGTAGCCCGGCGGCAATATTCTAGGGCGCGTTCCGGTTGCCCGACTGCCAATAAAGTTAGTCCAAAATTGCCCATGGCGTGAGGTAAGTCGGGAGAAAGATGGAGAGCTTGTTCGTAAGCCTCGATCGCCGCACGAACCCGCCCTAATTCCCGCAAGGCATCGGCTCGGTAGGCGTGGAGTAGAGCCTGTTCTGGGGCGATCGCGATCGCTTGTTCGTAGGTTGTCAGCGCCTCCTGGTACTGCTCCGAGGCAAAGTAGGTACTGGCAAGGGTAGTTAGGGCATTGGGGTAGTTGGGACGCAGTTTGAGCGCTTTTTGACAGGCGGAAATTGCTTCGTTATAGCGGTGACTCTGGCGGTAAGCGGCGCCTAGGTTGCACTGGTAAATCGGTTCGCTGGGGTTGAGTTTTACTGCTCTCTGTAATAGTCGGACGGCTTGTTCTTTTTCTCCTTGGTTGAGGGCAATCAATCCCGATAAGTTGAGCGCACCGTGATGGTTGGGATTACTGCTGAGGAGTTGATCTGCGATCGCCGCCGCTTCCTGAAGGCGACCTGTCCGCAGGCGATCGAATCCAGTTTCAATGGTTATACCAGTTGTTTTTGTAGATTTAGAGCGCATAGTAGTATGGTTATAGCATAAGCCAGAAAACGGGTTTCTCATCAACAACCCAGAAACCCGCTTTCTTAAAGAAAACGGGTTTCTAAAGAAAACGGGTTTCTTTAAGAAACCCGTTTTCTTTAAGGGTTTCTTCGTTTGATCTTAGACAACAACCCAAAACCTAGTAAACTTCCCAATCCTATGAGGCTGGAAGGTTCGGGAGTAGTAGCAACTGGTTGCTGCTTCCAGTTGGCAGTCTCCTCAATCTGGGTGGGCGACAAACCCGCCAGCAAGCCAGCGGCTCCCAAAGTACTCAAGTCATCGAAAACCGGAGTACCTGCCTGGGCTTCGGCCAAACTATTGTTAAAGTTAACGAACCACATCAGGCTCTTAGTCTCTCCAGGGGCAAGGCTCAAAGTCCAGATATCCGCAAATTGATCTACATTACCATCAAAGCCCTCACTCGGTACCGCCGGCGTGGAAGAGGCAAGTTGCCCTCCCGGACCGAAACGCACGAAAGTTAGAAAGGGATCGACATCACTTGGACCATCAGAGGTAATGAACCAACGGTCGAGGGCCGACTGGAAGGCGTTGTCTCCCGTGCTGCTGTCCTCAATCCTACAATTACTATCACAACCCAAGTCACCGCCATAGGCGATCGCCGCCGAGAGGAGATTGGCGGTGGTGTTGGTGAAGGTACCAAACACCCGCAGAGTGGGGCTGTCAGCACTCATAAAGTAGTCCAGGCTGGTGTTGATGCCGCCGATGCTGACGGGGCTGATGGTGTTGAGGAAGGTTCCCGCCCCAGTGGTGGTCAGATCCACCTTGGCATTGGGCTGATTGAAGGCTGCTCCGTTGACGGTGATGCCACCGAAATCGTCAAAGGCATCGCCTCGCCCGCCGACAATCTCCGCAGAACCTATGCCATAGGCGCTGCTTCCCGTTGCACCGGGAAGCTTGATAAGGGGACTCGCGACAGAGCTGTTCTCGATACTAGAATATACAACCCCCCCCTGGGTCACTGTCTGGGACAGACTGACCACTGCCGCTTGTGCGGGGGCAGCAGCGGCCAGCATCATGCCTGCACCCGCCGCTAGGGCGATGGGAGCCAGTTTCAGCTTGTCGAAGGCGCTATTTTTTAGTTTTGTATTCATGATTGTTTCATCCGGACTTTGTGATGAAGATAAATTTGTTTGTGACCGCAGTCTTCTTAGTTTGCTCAAAGCACGGCGGCGCATGAGCGTAAAGCTCGCTTCCGAAACTACCATCTCCCCCCCCCCGAACTGTATCTTGTGATACATTTTAATAAAATCTTTAGAAAGCGGGTTTCTTTAAGAAAGCGGGTTTCTCATCATCAACTCAGAAAGCGGGTTTCTCATCAACTCAGAAAGCGGGTTTCTCATCATCAACTCAGAAACCCGCTTTCTCCGCTTTCTCATCATCAACTCAGAAAGCGGGTTTCTCATCATCAACTCAGAAACCCGCTTTCTCATCATCAACCCAGAAAGCGGGTTTCTCATCATCAACTCAGAAAGCGGGTTTCTCATCAAGAAACCCGCTTTCTCCGCTTTCTCATCATCAACTCAGAAAGCGGGTTTCTCATCATCAACTCAGAAACCCGCTTTCTCCGCTTTCTCATCATCAACTCAGAAACCCGCTTTCTCATCAAGAAACCCGCTTTCTCCGCTTTCTCATCATCAACTCAGAAACCCGCTTTCTCATCAAGAAACCCGCTTTCTCCGCTTTCTCATCATCAACCCAGAAAGCGGGTTTCTCATCATCAACTCAGAAACCCGCTTTCTCATCAAGAAACCCGCTTTCTTTAAGAAAGCGGGTTTCTCTTAGCTTAGAATAGTAAGCCAGAGAAAGCTGTTTTCTAGAGATAAGATAAATATGCCCTATCGTCAGAATATCTTTCAACCAGGACAATACTACCATATCTATAATCGCGGCAATAACCGTCAAGATATCTTCTTTGAGCGAGAAAATTATCTTTTTTTTCTGCGATTGGTGCGTAAATATCTGCTAGAAACGTTAGATGTTATTGCCTATTGCTTGATGCCCAACCACTATCACCTGCTAATACAGCTGAAAAAAGCCGAGCTTTCTGCGGCAATGCAAGCCTTTTCCCTGTCTTATACCAAAGCCATAAATCGGCGATATGGGCGAGTTGGCTCATTGTTTCAAGGGCGGTTTCAGGCAATTCTAGTAAATGATACAGAGTATTTATTAAATTTGTCGAGGTATATTCATTGTAATCCAGTGAAAGCGGGTTTGGTAAGTCAGCCACAGGAATGGGAATTCTCCAGTTTTCGCGAATATGTGGGATGGCGAGAAGGAACACTACCCAATCTGGAAATTATTGTCGCGATTTTAGGCTCGATGGCTGCTTGTCGTTCATTTATGATGATGGATATAGATGTCATCTCTCCAGAGTTAAAGGGGCTGTTGTTAGATGAGTAGGTAGAAACCCCCTTTCTTAAAGAAAGCGGGTTTCTTCAAGAAACCCGCTTTCTAATCTCTTAAGCCGCTAAACTGAGAATAGCTGCCTGTCTTGGCTCTCATTTCTCAGATTGTAAAATAATGCAAATTTATCTTGACTATAGTGCCACTACCCCCACTCATCCCCAAGTAATCGAGCGGGTTGCCACTATTCTCCGGCATCATTGGGGCAATCCCTCCAGTTTACACACTTGGGGACAGGATACGGCAACAGTCATCGAAATGGCTAGAGAACAGGTAGCAGGGTTAATTAATGCCAATCCAGACCCAGATTATCTTAACTTCTGGCGGCACGGCTATCAAGCTAAAATTGATAAGCCTCCCGGTAAACCGCCCAAGGCTGGTTCTAATCTTAAACCGAGGCTAAATCAGGACAAGGAGAAAAAATAAAAATTCTTGGGTGGCTATTCCCCCTTTTTCCTGTTCTAACTGATAACTGATAACTGATAACTGATAACTGATAACTGATAACTGATAACTGATTACTGATAACTGATTACTGATAACTGATTACTGATAACTGATTACTGATAACTGATTACTGAATATGGCTTATTCTCGCATTAAAAAACTAGCAAATTATCTACGTCCCCATTGGCAAATGGTAACTGGGGGGGTAGTTGCTTTGCTTATTGTTAATCTTTTGGGTGTTTACATACCGCTTTTAATCCGGGATAGCATCGATGATTTGAGTAAATCTCTTGACTTTCCAAAAATCATTTATTATGTGATTTTAATTGTCGCTTTAGCCTCGATTATGTGGTTTATCCGCATGATTTCCAGAGTGTTATTATTCGGGATCGGTCGTCAGGTAGAGTTCGATCTTAAACAAAAAATCTTTCAGCATTTATTAACCCTTGAACCAGCCTACTTTTCTCGGCAAACTTCAGGAGATTTAATTAACCGTGCCACTAGCGATGTGGATAATGTGCGTCGTCTGCTGGGTTTTGCTTTGCTCAGTTTGGCTAATACTTTTTTTGCCTATGGGTTAACTTTACCCGTAATGTTAGCGATTCATATTCCCCTTTCAGTCGCCGCTATTTCTGTCTATCCTTTGATGTTAATTGCCGTGCAGTTATTTAGTGGTCGTCTGCAGCAGCAACAGCAAAAAGTACAGGAAAAACTCTCGCATCTGAGCGATTTAATTCAAGAGGATATGAGTGGTATTACTCTGATTAAAATCTATGCCCAAGAAGCTAACGAGCGCCTAGCATTTAAACAAAGAAATGGCGAATTATTAAAGGCTAATTTAGATTTAGCCCAGACTCGTAATTTTCTTTTTCCCCTGGTCGAAGCTTTAGCCTATGTGAGTTTATTGGCCTTGCTTTCCCTCGGTACTAGACAAATTATAGCGGGTAATATCACGATTGGTGACTTTATTGCTCTGTTAATTTTGGCCGAAAGATTAGTTTTTCCTACTACTTTATTAGGTTTCACTATTACGGCCTACCAACAGGGAGAAGTGAGTGTTGATCGCCTGGAAGCTATCCTGTTAGCTGAGGCTAAAATTAAAGACAATGCCGATTGTATTCACTTAAAAAATATTCAAGGAAAAATTACCGCCAAAGCCTTGACTTTTTTCTATCCTGATGCTAAGGAACCCGCCTTAAAATATCTTTCTTTTACCATTAATCCGGGGGAAACGGTAGCGGTCGTCGGTGCGATCGGATCGGGAAAATCTACCCTTGCTAACGCTATTCCCCGTCTTTTAGATATTGCCGAGGGACAGTTATTTATTGATCATCAAGATGTCACTCAAATTGCCCTGGAAGAGCTGCGAAAAGCGATCGCTTATGTTCCCCAAGAAAGTTTTTTATTTAGTACCAGCATCGAAGATAATATCCGTTACGGCGATCCGCTGCTGAATTTTCTGGCAGTGAAATCGGCAGCCAAACAAGCGAGAATTGAGGAGGAAATCGAGAATTTCCCGCAAAAATACAGCACTTTAGTGGGAGAACGTGGGATTACTCTTTCCGGGGGTCAACGTCAACGGGTCTCTTTAGCGCGTGCTTTAGCCATCCAAGCGCCAATTTTAATCCTCGATGATGCTCTATCTAGCGTCGATAATCAAACGGCCACGGCTATTTTGGAAAATCTCAGCCAAGAAAGCCAAAAAACCGTGATTTTTATCTCCCATCAATTATCGGCCGCTGCCACTGCCGATCGCATTTTTGTCATGGATCGCGGAGAAATTGTCCAGATGGGAACCCACGAGGAGTTAATCGCAGTCCCCGGAGTCTATCAAAATCTCTGGCAACAGCAGCAGTTAGAGTCTAAGGTTTTACATTAGCCGATAAAATAGGGAATCTGCTAATTATTACCAGTTAAGTTCTGGACTATCTCAATTACTCCTTAGAACTGTTTAAATGCAGTACAGCAGTTATCTTTTAGCGACAATGAACAAGGATCAACTTTTAACCGAACCTTTTTTACAATTACCCACCGAAACATCAATACAAGTGATTTGGTTTACGGAATTTTTTGGCACTGGTCATCAGGTGCGCTACGGGGAAAAACTAGAGAAAATGTCCCTCGCTCGTACTAGCAAATTAACTAGAGTTAGAGAAGATGCCAAATCGAGAACCCTTGAAGCTTATCAATCTTTAAGCGAGCGAGAAATCTGGCGACATCAGGCCGAAATTACTGATTTAAATCCAGGGGAAAGGATTCCCTATCAAGTCACCAGTTTTCAGGAAAATAAAGCGATTAGAAGTGATATTTATACCCTTACCCCAAGACCCAAAAAAGGAACTAATCTCAAAATTCTGCTCACTTCCGATCATCAATTAATGCCTATGACTGCCGCTAATTTACAAAAAGTTAGCGAAACTATTGGACAGGTAGATGCAGTTTTTTTAGCGGGAGATTTAGTTAATATACCCGATCGAGCTTCCGAATGGTTTGATGATAGTCGCGGTGGGGCATTCTTTCCCTGTTTACAAGGTCGTGCTAATTATACTCTTACCAAGAATGGTATTCAGACTCTTTATAAAGGGGGAGAAATTATTCAAAATGCCCCCTTATTTCCTGCTATTGGTAATCATGAAGTTATGGGCAGAATTTCTAATTCCAGAGGTTTAAATGAACAGTTTGAAGATGCTATTCCTCAGTTTATTGCTAAACAACTAGCAGAGGACACAGCAGCAATTAATGAAAAATGGTTAAAAAATAATGCTTTTAACACAGAAACCTACGAAGAAATTTTTTCTTTGCCTCAAAATAAATATTATTCTCTGACCTTTGGTGATATTCGTTTAGTGGTTTTATATGTTACTAATATCTGGAGAAATCCCAATTTAGAACCCAGTACAAGGGGAAGATATTACGAAAATCAAAGAGATTTAGATAGACCAGAACTCTGGGGTTACGGTCAGCATATTTTTGAGCCAATTGCTCAGGGTAGTCCTCAATATCAATGGTTAGAAAAAGAGTTAAATAGTCGAGAATTTCAAGAGGCTAAATATAAGGTAGTTATGTTTCATCATCCTCCCCATACCCTAGGAGGAAATATCGTGCCACCCTACACCGATCCCGTGCCGAAAATTGAACGGGATACCACGGGAAAAGTTAGATCAGTACGTTATGATTATCCCCAAGAAAATGATTATATTATTCGTGATCTAATTCCCTTATTAGAATCAGCCAAGGTTAATTTGGTTTTTTATGGTCATTCTCATTTATGGAATCGTTTTCTTAGTCCTAACGGGATGAATTTTCTCGAATCTTCTAACGTTGGTAATAGTTATGGTGCTTATTTAGGTGATAAAAAACGTCCTGTACCTCTCGATAGAAATTATGCGGCTATCGGTAATCCCAATGGATTACCACCAATTATCCCGAATATTGCCCCTCTAGTGGATTGGGTTAATCAACCTTTACCCTATATTGCCAGTAATGATGTAACGGTTTTTAGCATTTTAGATACAGAAAAAGGAACCGTGAGCAGTTATCGTTTTGATACTCGTTATCCTGACTCCGAGGTAATTAAATTTGATGAATTTGACCTTTTTAGCGTAGGTGAAATATAATAAAATCAAAGAGTGCCGGTTAAATAGATTCTCTTGGGGTTAATTCTATGACTACTGTTACTAGCAATGATATTCAAGAATTGAAAGACTTACTCTCGGCAATGCGACAGGAAAACCGCGAGCAGATGATTTCCCTGCGAGAGGAAAACCGCGAGCAAATAACTTCCCTGCGAGAAGAAACTCGCGAGCAAATAACTTCCCTGCGAGAAGAAAACCGCGAGCAAATAAGTTCCCTGCGAGAAGAAACCTGCGAGCAAATTGATACGCTAAAGGAAGATAATCGCCAACAAATAGAAACCCTGAGAGAAGAAAATAACAAGCAATTTATTAATCTACACAAAGAAATCACGGAAGTGAAAATTATCACGGCTAAAATTGAAGGAACAATTCAATCCCAAGCAGTATTAACCCAAAAAATTCCCGATTTAATCGAGAAAGTTGGGGAATTTAAAAACTGGAAACAAATAGCTATTGTCGCTATCACTGCTTTTACCAGTGCCACAATTACTTGGTTTATTCGAGAAGGAAATTTAAAACCTTAAAGTCTGGTATTTTTCTCAATTCCTAATTGGTGCGGCGCATTTGCAGAATAATCGGTTTCAGGCTTTCTCCGAAAGCGGTTAAAGAATATGCAACTTTAGCAGGCATTTCTGGATAAACTTTTCGGTGAATCAGTCCATCTAATCCTAAATCCGGTTATTAAAGACTGATTATCTATTGCCGCTTTTGCCTCTCCTGATATGTAGCCTATACTCAACAGATTAATTTTAGACGGTGAACGATAAGGGCGCAAACCTTACGCCCTTTACAGAATGATTTTAAACCGATTCCTCTAGCAAAATTGTCTGTTTACCCGACGTTAATAATAACTGGGTTTGCTTAATTTCTCCCTTGTGGTTACGCCATTGAATGTCAACGGGTAAAGCGGTATTAGGGTCAATTTTGCCTAAACCAAAGTGTAATACTGGACTTCTCACACCAGAATGACCATTGCCCCCATCTACCTGCGCCACCAGGTGATTGCCATCAGGTAGAGACACCTTAACCGCTGCGCCAATTGCGGGGATACCCATTTTCCCTTTTTCTGAAGAAGCATTAGGGGAGAGCGCAGGGGTTAAAAGCTCTAATTCCAGAGATTGACTGATATTTGGACTATCATTACGATAAAAATAAGAGGTTTCCCACTGATTTGCTACTACAAAGTCTAAATCCCCATCTCCATCCACATCGGCGGTGGCAATTCCTCTGGTGACAGAGGGATCATCTAAGCTTAATTGCGATGCCAAATCATAGTAACGTCCATCTTTACCCCGCACAAAAAAGGGATTATGTTGATGACCACTTAAATCGTCTCCATCTTGGAAATGAAACCAACTATTGGGGATTTTCAGGACTTGATCATTACTCATGGCTAACTCATGTAATTCCGGCCAACGATTGATGTCACCCTTACGAAATCCCGTAGCTTGCAACGCTTCTAACTCCCCATCATTATCAAAATCGCCGAATTTTGTTTCCCAACTCCAGCCACTACGAGAGACTCCCAAGGGTTCGCTTTTATCGACATAAGGGGCGATTCCTCGGGACATTTTCTCCGTTTCTCCCGTACTGGTAAAGAGAAAATGACTTTCCTCTAGGGCGTATTCCGAAGCAATATTACTCACATAGATGTCTAAGAGTCCATCATGGTTAATATCCCCGAAATCTACCCCCATTCCCTTAAAGCCATCATGACCGAGTACCTTAGAATTAGGTGTCGTTAACCCTTTTTGCCCTTCCAGTAAGGCAAATTGGAGATGTCCTCTGGTAGAACGATTATGTAAGAGGCGATCGGGTCCGAAATCATTGGCAAAATAAATCTCTGGCAATAAATCCCCGTCTAAATCGGCTGTTCCGACGGCCAATGTCCAACCATGAGCAATTTTCTCCTCAAAAGCATCTTGGACTTCCTGATAAGTCACTCCAGTGGTAGAGGCATCGGACCACAAGAAAACTCGATTTTTACCGCCATTATAAGCACGGGTCATCGAATCTTGCATTTTTTCGATTTTCTGAGAATTTATATCCAAAATCTCGGCATTATCTGGGAAGTAATTGCCAATGATTAAGTCTGGGTGTCCGTCCCCATCTAAATCCGAGAAGGTTG
Source organism: Microcystis sp. T1-4 (assembly GCF_000297435.1). Taxonomy (GTDB): domain Bacteria; phylum Cyanobacteriota; class Cyanobacteriia; order Cyanobacteriales; family Microcystaceae; genus Microcystis. The sequence goes on from NZ_CAIP01000402.1 coordinate 65,861, forward strand.
CCGCATTGGTGTACCATTTTTCCCTTTTTTGGCTGATTTGCTGCTGGAGATAACCTTGATCTTGCTTGATAAAAGCGATCGGTGTTCGTCCCCAATAATACACCAATAAATCCCTGAGTCCATCTTCATTGAGATCACTGGGAATACATCCCATCGGGGCCATGGTTTGGTCGTTATAGTCAAAATCGGTGACATTCAGGGTGAAGGGCTGATAACGATTGCCCGTACCCGGAACAGGGGAGATAATCACCTGATTGCTTTGGGTTTCTACATGACAGAGATCATTATCCAAGCCATCTCCATCGAGATCCCCCAGGGCAACTGCCGCCCCAACTGCCGAAATCCAGGCCGAATGACGGCTTAAACTGGGATTTGTCGGTCTTTCTACTTGATAGGGTTGATTTTCTAATTCGGGTAAGGGAAAACGAGTAAAGGCAAAGCGAGAAGCGATCGCATCTCTTTCGGCCATTGATAGGGCGGGGAGACGGGAAACAAAGAATAAGACTAAAATTAGCCCCAATGCCAAGATAGACTTGCTATGGCGTCGGATGAATTTTTCCAAACGATTCATGGTTTCAAAGAAGTAACTACATTCAATCTAAGCTTAAGATAGTTTAGGGGATTAAGTGCGAAAATGACTTTGGATGGCTTGTCGCCATTGTTCATAGGCAGGGATTTGGTCGTGGTAATCTAAGCCAATGAGGGTATCATCAGTGATCTTGGCTGTTTCAGTAATAGCCATTCCACACAAAATTTGACAGGCTATTTCGGTATTTTCCGAACAGTTTTCGGCTAGTAAACGTGCTTTTGCCGCAAAAGCTGCTCCCTGGGCTAATTCTGCCCTATAAGGTTCAGCCAGCTGTTTTAGATGTTGAATTTCTTCGGGAGAAACTCCCCCCGCGTAAGTGCAAGCCAAGCCGATCCCACTCCATAAATGGGGTTGAAGCAGCGGGTCGAATTTTTGGATCTGATCGGCAATTTCGGGAATATTTGCCCCTTTCACAAACCAAAGACTGCGCCCTAACCCTTGAGCAAAGACAAGACGCGCATAACCCGATAATTCTTGAGGAGACTTTCTCTCTCGGATATACTTAGGCCAGGCAAAGTATCCCTGATGAAATCCATAGCCGTCAAGGGCTAACCAACCTAATAGAGAATCTGGAAAATGTTGGGCAGAATCTGCTAATTTTTGGAGATAAAAGCGCAAAGAAAAGGGAATACGGGCTAATTGCCATCCTTTCCCTACATAGGCCATGTAAATATGCTTTTTCCCCTCGTTTGCTAAAAAATGCTCAAAGCGATTGCGCTTCCTCAGGGTTAAACAATCTAGCAAAGATAAAGCCATCGCTGCCCCTTCATAAGCAAATCCTCTCAGATTGAGCGTGACACCTTCAAGAAGAGGAAACAAGTCCGTGAGAGAATGAGCCATAATTGCTGCATTATAGCCATAGATAAAAGTTTGCCCGATCGTTTCCAAATATATCTGTTTTTGAGGCTGAACAGCCAGGCCGCCGCTTTGCGGATCACAGATGAATCCACGCTGATTAAAGGTTGCCGCTTGGGGTGAAAGGAGCAACAATCGTTGTGGAAAACGATTTACCTGCCTAGGAGAAAATTTGTGATCAAAATTGACAGCAGGATGCTCGAAGGGTGTGCCTGAGAAATTAGATGCCATTGTTAAAAAAAGTTGACAAAGTTGACAAAGTTGACAACCCTTGATGGGAGGTCTAAGATATGACCTCATGTTACCTTAAACAAAATTGATTTGATATTATAGCAGTTATCTTAATAATGAGGTACGAAGTGGTCGTTTTGGCGAGCCAGTCGATAAAATTAGGTTACACTTCATCCTGAGCAGAAACACTGTAATCTTAAGAATTAATCAATTTTAGGCCGATGAATCCTTATCCCTGTCAACAACCATGGCTAACTTTCGCCTTCAAAATTCCCATTCTTTAAAATATTGGTTTTGGGGTCTTTTAGGAGCTTTTATGGGATTTAGCTTGGGAACAACCGTTATTATCGTCTATTTTAGACCAGAATCATCCTTGAAAGCTTCCCAGTTATCGATTTCCCCGACGGTTTCTCCTGATACTCCCGAAGCTGTTGCTGCCCTTGGTTATCTTGAACCCCAAGGTGGAATTACTCAAATATCAGCCACTGCCTTTTTGGAAGGAAGTAGAGTGGATAAAATACTGGTAAAACAGGGAGAAAAAGTTGAAAAAGGCGAAATTATTGCTATTTTAGATAATAATGCCCGTTTGCGAGCAGCCCTGAAACAAGCTCAAGCAAATCTGGGTTTAGCAGCATCTAAACTCGAAAAAGTGAGAGAAGGGGCAAAAAAAGGCGAAATTATGGCTCAAGATTCCCGTATGCGTCAAAGCAAAGCGGAATTAGAGGGACAAATAATGAGGCAAAAAGCAGCGATCTCTAGTTTGGAATCGGAACTTGAAGGGGAAAAACTAGGACAAAAAGCTACCGTTGAAAGAATTAAAGCAGAATTGAATAATTCTCTCACAGATTGTCAACGTTATCAATCTTTATACCGTAATGGTGCAGTTTCTCAAGGGGAAAAAGAGCGATTTTGTTTAGAGGCGACAACTACAGAAAAAAGACTCCAAGAAGCTGAGGCTAACTTGCAACGCATTACGAATACTTTAGAACAAAAAATTCAGGAAGCTAGAGCCAATCTACAACGAACTCTTAAGACTTTAGAACAACAAATTCAAGAAAACCAAGCTATGCTAAGTGCAGTGACGGAAATTCGTCCTGTTGATCTTCAAATTGCTCAAGATGAAGTAATGACAGCTAAGGCTAATGTAGAACGCGCTCAGGCAGAATTAGAATTATCCTATGTGCGTGCGCCCCATGCAGGAAGAATTTTAAAAATTCATACTTTCCCTGGAGAATTAGTGAAAAATGAAGGGATTTTAGATTTGGGAAACATTCAAAAAATGTATGTGACATCAGAAGTGTATGAAACCGATATTAGTCGAGTTAAATTAGGTCAATCTGTAACGATAAAAACTGATAAAATGCTCGGAGATTTAAAGGGAACCGTGGAAGAAATAGGTTGGAAAGTGGGACGACAAGATGTTTTAGGAACCGATCCTGTTGTCGATACAGATGCTAGAGTCGTAGAGGTAAAAATTAGCTTAGATCATCTCTCTAGTGCTAAAGTTAATCGGTTAACTAACTTAAAAGTTAATGTTATCATTCACCCTAACTAAATAAGTCATTCATAAGATGAATATTCCCACCGCTTGGTTACAATTAGCTCATAAAAAAACTCGTTTAATTGTTGCACTGTCTGGTATTATTTTTTCGACTGTAATTATTTTTATGCAGTTGGGAATTCGAGATGCTTTATTTGAGAGTGCTGTTCATTTACATAATAGTTTAGAAGGTGATGCTTTCCTGATTAGTCCTCGTTCTACATCCTTAATTGCCATGGAAAGTTTTAGTGAGCGAAGACTATTACAAACCTTATCCTTTAATGAAGTGGAATTAGTCAGTCCAATCTATGTAGGCTATGCTCAATGGAAAAATCCTGATACAAAAAACTATTGGCGTAATATTTTTGTAATTGGAATTGATTTAAGATATCAAGCATTTAAGGCAGTGGGAATCAAAGAAAATTGGCAAAAATTAAAGCTAAAATATACCACCTTATTTGACCAAAATTCTCGTAGTGAGTTTGGAAATATTGCCGAAGATTTCCAGAAGGGTAAAACTATTATTACCGAGGTGGGAAATTCTGGTAATAATCGAAAAATAGAAGTGGTTGGTCTCTTTGAATTAGGTACATCTTTTGGTTCAGATGGTAACTTATTAATGAGCTACCCTAACTTTTTAAGAATATTTCAGAATCGTTCATCTCGGTTCATTGATATTGGCTTAATTAAGTTTCAACCAGATATTGATCGGCAATCCTTACTCAAAAAGTTAAAGAAATATTTGCCGAAAGATGTCAAAATATTAAGCAAGCAAGAGTTTATTAACTTTGAAAAAAATTATTGGGCAACCAGTACAGCTATTGGTTTTATTTTTAATTTGGGGGTATTTTTAGGATTAGTGGTGGGGATTGTGGTTGTTTATCAAATTCTTTATACCAATGTTACAGAACACTTAGCAGAATATGCAACTCTAAAAGCAATGGGATATCACAATCGTTATCTTCTGTGGCTTGTCTTGCAGCAAGCTCTGATTATTGCAGTATTGGGTTATATTCCTGGCTTTTTATTAGGGATGATTCAGTATTATTTTACCCAAAAATCTACTTTACTTCCCATTGAAATGACCCCTACTAGAGCAATATTCGTCTTTGGCTTAACCTTGCTCATGTCCTTGATTGCTGGAGCCACGGCTATTAATAAGCTCCAATATGCCGATCCTGCCGATATTTTTTAGAGGATGTTTGAAAAGGTTTACGGGTACTGTGGTCATCTAGGCAAGCCGCCTCAACAGGAGTCGGCTCATACTGGGATAAATGAAAGCTACGGAAGTTTCGGGTTAAGCTCATTTAAACCACTAATTGTCTATAACCAGTCTAGGAGAGTCATTTTTTATCGGTTATTTTTATCTCACATTCCTAGAATTATCCTTTAGCTCGCGATGTGATATTTCTCTAAAGCTAATTTCAGTTGAGCGGGAATTGGAGTGGGTCTGGTTTCACCATCCTCTCGTCGCATACAGGCCGTCTGTTGTTCCCCTTTTGCCACTAATTCTTCACCTTCATCAGTCACTCGCCAATATTCAAATAACATGGTAATTCGGTTTTGTTTAATCTCTCCTAAACGCATCCGAATAATAACATGATCAAAGGCAAATAATTCGGACAGATACTCACAGGATACTCGAACCGTTACTAAGGCTAATCCTTGGCATAATTCTGTGATAATATCTGGGGCATTATCTTTGAGAAACATTTCTCGACAACGACCTTGCCATTGCACATAATTGGCATAATAAACATTACCGACTAAGTTAGTTTCTTGAAAACTGACAATGTGATGATATTCGTAGGCTTTCATCATGATTATTTAGCGATTTTTCGAGATTAACAACGGTTTTAAAAGAACGCTATTGACAATTGACCAATTTTGTCAGCTGCTTGTCCTCTACACATTTGCAATCATACCAGTCAATCAGAATAGTTATGCTCTCAACTGCGATGGCAAATTCTACTCAAATATGTCTGAACCGCGCTCTGGGTAGGCAAACCATATAAAGTTCATTTTGTCAAGGATTGTTAAGATGCGCTTACCCTGAGGGGCATAAAGTAGGAATTTTAAGATGATCATAGGTTATCCTGATAATGGTAAACTAAACACAAGTTTTTTATTTTCTGATTATACCTCATGAATCAACCGTTAACTCGTTTTTCTCAAGAATGGTGGTCTGCCTATCAAACGACATGGAACGAACAAGAAAACTTAGGTAAAAAGTTCACTAAATTGGGAAAAGTAATTCTTTGGTTTAGTGATCATCAGGGAGTTTCTGTTTGTTCAGAATGGGATGATCAGGGTCAGATTGTTAGTTTAGAACTGATTGAGGAAATGGATGAATCTTTACCGATTTTTTCAGCGACTAGAGAGAATTGGGAACGATTTGTTAATCAAGAAATTGGTGCAGTTAAAGCCGTTATGACAGGGTTAATTGATTATCGAGGATCGATGACGATTATTGTTAAATATGGTCGTCACTTTGATTGTTTAGCAGAAGTAGCTCAAAAAGTCAATTAATTATTTTACCTCCTAATTTCTCAGTAGTGCCTTAAATCCTTCTTGTTGAAAATGGCGATCACAAGTTAAAACATCGGAGATATTTTGTTGTCTCATAATCAACATCGAAGCACAATCTGTTAAGCTATAGCTTTTATCTCGTCTTTGGCGATAAAATAGCAATGCTTCGGTAAATAACTGAGAGGTTTGAGGGATAATTTCTACTGATGAGTCTTGGTGTAATTTATCCACAATATCTAGGGCAGCATCCCTTAAATACCCACCCCTTCCAGATAAGGCATTGAGTAGTTCAGTTAACACCATTTCGCTAGTAACAGATAGAAATATATCTAAACTCGTCGGTAATAGCTACAGAAGATTGATGTAAACTATCACGAGTGTCAACCAGTGCTTGAAGATAAGCAGTATCTAAAAAAATCTTTCTCATTCGTCTTCGTAATCCTCGTCTCTGGGTGCGCCATACATATAATGTTCAAAATTGCGAGCAAAATCTTTAGGTAATTTGTTCCACTCTTCAATGGGAACTTTTTCACCAATTTCCACAATAGCTTTCCAAAAGGGTTTGTGGTTAGCGGTTTCTAAGGAAGAAGTATCACTATTTTCGCAGGGGATAGGAGTAGGGTTAGAATTGTCCATTGTTTTTAAAAGATTAGGATATTATTTATTATATAGCAATTAGGTGGGAAAGGCATGGCTGAGGTGACAGCTAATTACGACAAAACATGGAAAGAAGCGATTAGCACTTATTTGGCAGAGTTTTTAAGCTTCTTTTATCCCAATATTTATCAAGAAATTGACTGGAATCAAACCCCTATTTCCCTTGATAAAGAATTAGAACAAATTACGGCAGCTGCGGAAACTGAGCAACGCTATGCTGATAAATTATTGAAAGTTTGGTTATTAGATAATCAGGAAATCTGGCTTTTAATTCATATTGAAGTCCAAAGTCAATATGATCTAAAATTCCCTCAACGAATGTTTATTTATAATTATCGAGCCTTTGATTTGTACCATAAACCTGTTATTAGTTTAGCTATTTTAGGGGATGAAAGTAGGTCTTGGCGACCTGATTTTTATCAATATGGGTTAGGGGGAAGTCAAGTGAGAGTCGATTTTTTAATGGTCAAATTATTGGATTATCAATGGGAAGACTTAGAACAAAGTGAGAATATTTGGGCTATAATAGTCATGGCACACCTAAAAACTAAGGCTACGACTAATAATCTCAGGGAGCGTGAACAATGGAAGTGGAACTTAGTCAGAGGTTTATATCAAAGGGGATTAACCAAGTTTGAGATTATCAATCTAGGGAAATTCATTGATAAAATGATGACCTTACCCCCGCAACTTCAACTTAACTTTAAAACAAAACTCAGTCAATACGAGGAGGAAAACAAAATGCCTTTTTTAAGCACCATAGAAGAAATGGCTCTCGAAGAAGGAGCTAAATTAACTAACCAAAAACATATCATTTTGG
>NZ_CAIP01000401.1 GCF_000297435.1 Microcystis sp. T1-4
CAGAGTAAATCTGTTAAGGCAGGTGCGAAAAATCCTTCGGGAAAGAAGCAGAAACCTAAATCGTGAGGTTTGGGAATCACCGTCCGTTTACGGCGGCGAGGATGTCAATCTTCGCATTTTGGTGTCCTGTCAAGATAATAATCGTGTTGTTCGGCTCCGTCAGTGGGGAGTTGAGCGATAATTTCTGGCGGAACATCAGCCATAATTTCCTGAGCGATTTGCCAGATGGGTTTACGAGTTTCAGGATATTTTTCTGAGCGTGCCGATAGGAGGAAGTCGAGAACTTCTTGTAGGAGAGGCTCGGAGCTTTTCTCAATTTCCTGCAGGAGTTGTTCTTTGGCTGTCATGGGTGGTTTGGAATGGGGGGATATTCCAGATTATAGAGATTTATCGTGCGATCGCCGCTCTTGTGTCCTTGGGTATGACGTAAAAATTTAGGGTTCGGAGAGTGGGCTTCTAAGCTGACATCAGGTAATCTTTGAGTTCGGGATATTTGGGAAATAAGCTATCAATACTGGCGAGTTTTGCCTTATATTCCAAAGCCGTACCAATAATGATGCGGTCAAAGGGATCTTTGTGAACGGGAGAGAGATTAACCGCTTTTAGGGTAATTTCTGGAGTTAAAGGTAATAATTCAATGCCTGAAGGGGTTAGGGCATCGAGAAGCCATTGTTGGATGGGAATATCCAGTGCTAAACGACCTTTTTGATGGGCCAAAGCCATTTCATAACAAGAAATGGGGGATACTCCTACGCTATCGGCTTGTTGAATCTGGGCTTTCCATTCTAGGGGAAATTGCTCAAAGTTTTCATTGATATACCAAAACCAAATATGGGTATCAAGGATGATCATTTTAGACATTCCCAATCTTCTTGTTCCACGATAGGACTGACAATATCCCCTAAGGTTTTGCCTTTACCGATTAAATGAGCAGGGGTCGTGCGTTTTACTTGGGTCGAGAGAGATGGTTCTTCTTCAATGATAATGATGGCGCGAATATTCTGTGCTTTGGGCTTTTCCCCTAGCCATTGGATGCGATCACCTTGGATGGTCACGTCATAATGTTTGAGCATGGTTAAGGTTCTCTAATAATTCTCTTAACTAAGTCTATAATATGACAATGAGAGTCTAAATGTGTTGATAATGACTATTTAATTGAAAGTTGTAACAGTCGTTCAGTTATGGAATACTGATGGGATGAAGCAAAACGACTTACTAATCTTCTTAAACACGGTATAGATTTAGCCGATGTTCCCGCCGTTTTCGATGGGGACCTTTTAACGGTTGAAGATGATCGTCTCGATTATGGAGAGCAGCGTTTTGTTACATTGGGTTTACTAAAAGGGCGAATTATTGCCGTTGTCCATACTGAACGTGAGGATTACACTCGTATTATTTCTGCAAGAAAGGCAACGAAATATGAACAACGAACCTACTTTAAGCAACTCTCAAACTGATTGGCAACGATTAGACGCAATGAGCGACGGCTCTTCTAGGTTCTGTGTGATAAGTTTAATTGACATAGGATCGATCGATCTTTGTGTCCTTTGTGTCTTTGTGGTTCGTTCCACCCCCTCGCTCTTGATAAATGTATCTTAGAATACATTTTACCCACCAAAGCTGGGAGAGCCGAGCGACGAAGATATTGATTTGTCAGACTGTCCAGAAATTACACCTGAAATGTTTGCTAAATCCGTAGTGCTGCGAAGTGTCCCCGTAACCAAGGCCAAAGCTGAAGTTACTCTCTCCATTGATAATGATGTATTCGAGTGGTTTAAATCTCAGGGAAAAGGCTATCAAACACAGATTAATCAGTTGCTTCGAGCCTATATGGAAGCGCACCAATAACCATTAAATCTATAGTTTGATTATTATTTCTAATTGATCCCAAATTCTTGATCAGTAGTTCCATATTATTTTTACCAATCACACCGAGAGGATAACTAATTTTTTAAAGGTGGACAAAATGCCCACCCTTAAAACTATTGTAAACTGCTAGTTAACTGACTTTTGGCCTTAGCTAAAGCTTCGCTTAACTTACTAGCATCCCGTCCCCCAGCTTGAGCTAAATTGGGACGACCACCACCACCACCGGCGCAGATTTTAGCGATCGCACCGATAAATTTACCCGCTTGTAAACCCTTATCTTTAATCACCCGGGGACTAAAAGCGGCCACTAAACTCACTTTATCAGCTGCGGGAGTCGAGGCCAAAATTACCGCCCCTTCCCCTAATTTTTGCTGTAGTCTTTCGGCTGCGGCCATCAAAGCATTAGCATCAATATCGCCCAAAGAAGCGACTAATAGCTTAAATTCGCCGATAGATTCAGTTTGAGATAGAAAAGCATCCGATTTATTTAGTGCCAACTCCTGTTTAACCGCTTCTAACTGCTTTTGTGTGCCTTTTAACTCCGATTGTAGGGCCGTAATGCGATCGGGAATTTCCAGAGGTTTGACCTTAAAGCGATCGCACAGATCCCGCACCACCTGATCCCGTTCATTCAGGTATGCTAACACGGCGGGGCCGGCCACCGCTTCGATGCGTCGAATTCCTGCGGCGATTCCCGTCTCGGAGATGATTTTAAATAAACCGATCTCGGCGGTATTTTTAACGTGAGTTCCCCCGCATAATTCCATAGAAACGCTAGGAATATCAATAACTCGCACTTCTGAGCCGTATTTCTCGCCAAACATGGCAATAGCTCCCTTTTGCTTCGCTTCTTCCAATCCCATCACCGCTATCTCGGTGTCATGCGCTTCGGCAATCCAAGTGTTAATCTGTTCTTCCACCTGTTGCAATTCAGCACCAGTCAGGGGACGAGGACAGTTAAAATCAAAACGGAGGCGCTCAAAACTGACGAGGGAACCTGCTTGGGAAATCCCCCCATCGACAAGCTTTTTCAGGGCCGATTGTAGCAGATGGGTCGCGGTATGATTAGCTTGAGCGCGACGACGACAGGAGCGATCAATCTGAGCATTAATTGTATCGCCGGTGGTGACAATTCCCCGCTCAATCCGACCAAAATGGATAAAAATCCCCGATTCTTTCTGCACATCCTCAACGCGGATAAGCAGATTATCGCCAGTTAAATAACCCTTATCACCGATTTGTCCACCCGATTCGGCATAAAAAGGGGTTTTATCGAGAACTATCTGCACCTCAGTGCCTGCTGCGGCCGATTCCACCGTTTTACCAGCGACTAAAACCGCCGTTACTGTTGCGGTTGCTTGCAAATCCGTATAACCGAGAAATTCCGTCGGGTGAATATGTTCTGCCAGCTTATCTAAACTCCCCTGTACCGTCAAATCTATGGTTTCGTGGGCGGCTTTTGATCTTTGCTGCTGTTTTTTCATTTCCTGCTCGAAACCCGCCGTATCGACGCTTAAACCCTGCTCCTCGGCGATTTCTTGAGTGAGTTCGAGGGGGAAGCCATAGGTATCATAAAGGGTAAAGGCATCGACTCCCGAAATCTGGCTTTTTTCTTTTTCTAGAATCGATTCGAGCAGTTTCTCGCCTCTTTCTAGGGTTTCTAAAAATCTCGCTTCCTCTCGCTCTAATTCTGCCTTGATCACCGTTTCTCGTTCCCGAACATTGCCATAGACGGACTCGGAAAGAGCGATCGCCACTTCCGCCACTTTGGTGATAAATTGACCTTCAATACCGATTAAACGCCCGTGCCGTACTACTCTACGAATCAGACGACGCAAGACGTAACCTCTGTCAGTATTCGATGCTGAGATACCATCCGCCACCATGTGTACTACTGAACGCACATGATCGCCGATGACTTTTAGGGAAACTTTCGTTTTTTCGTCCGCTTTCTGGTAGTCTATGGCTGCTAACCGGGCTGCTTCGGCGACAATCGGGAAAATTAGGTCAGTTTCGTAGTTATTGGCGACTTTTTGCAGGATTTGCGCCATCCGTTCCAAACCCATCCCCGTATCGATATTTTTATTCGCTAGGGGTGTTAGATTGCCGTCCGCGTCGCGGTTATACTGCATGAAGACGAGGTTATAAAACTCGATAAAACGGCTATCATCCTCTAAATCGATGGTTTTATCCCCTAATTCCGGGTGAAAATCGTAGTAAATTTCCGAACAGGGACCACAGGGACCCGTGGGACCCGATACCCAAAAGTTATCCGCTTCGCCCATTTTTTGGATACGATGGGCAGGAATACCGATTTTATCGCGCCAGATAGCGAAAGCTTCCTCATCCTCTCTAAAGACACTAACGACTAATCTTTCGGGGGGAAGGTTAAAAACTTCTGTGGACAATTCCCAGGCCCAGGCGATCGCTTGTTCTTTAAAATAATCACCAAAGCTAAAATTGCCCAACATCTCAAAAAAAGTATGGTGTCTAGCAGTCCGGCCGACATTTTCGATATCGTTGGTGCGAATACATTTTTGGGAAGTGGTAGCGCGGGGAAATTCTGGGGTCTTTTGTCCCAAGAAAATCGGCTTAAAAGGGAGCATTCCCGCAATAGTCAGCAAAACGGTGGGGTCTTCTGGTACTAGAGAGGCACTAGGGAGAATTTTATGGTTTCTGGCCGCAAAAAAGTCTAAAAATCGCTGGCGAATCTCGCTTCCGCTTAGGTGGTTGCTCATAGAAGATGTCAGTTAGTCAGAAAATGCCTATTTTATCCATTGTGGCATTTTTGCGTTTTAACTCTCCACCTTTACTCTCGCGCCGCTTGTCGGACCTGTTCTAAGTCTAAATCCAAAGCTTGAGCGATTTGTTCCACACTTAAACCCAAAACCAGCAAACGGGGAATAGATTCCAGTTTTCCTTCCTGTCGTCCTTCCTGTCGTCCCTCCTGTTTAGTTGCTTCCTTCCATTCCTGATAGGTTTGAGATAAGGTCATAAACACCTCTCTATCTTCAGTTTCTAGGATGTTATTTATTTCCATACTAACCCGCCAACTAATCAATAATTCCAGCACATTTTCCCGGAAAGCATTACCTTGAGGTAATTCTAACAATTCTCGCACCGCTTGGTTTTGCGTTTTTCCCCGTCCTAATAATCTTAACCAGAGAGTCTCAGCAGTCACAGGCAATTGATTAATAGCGATAATTGCCGTGCGATAAAGCAAGGGAAGAAAATAGACTCCTTCTGGCCAATCTGGCTCTAATTTTGCCCCAAATCCTTCTAAAACAGTGATACCAGCCGAAGGGGATAAAATCCACAAACGAGGGG
>NZ_CAIP01000400.1 GCF_000297435.1 Microcystis sp. T1-4
TCCCTAATGTACCTCTTGCAAACAGGAAACGCTATATCTTTATTTATTCTCCCTTCTCCCCACTTCATAATTCATAATTCATAATTCATAATTCCCATCTCCCCACTTCCCCAACCCCCAAACCCACTATGATAATTGCTATATGAGTAAATCAAAAGAAAAAAACCGGATTGCCTATCAGGAATTTGGAGATCAAAGTAATTCTCAAGCTTTTGAGCGTTCCATTCCTGAATTACCCCCAAATCAGCAGAATTTGCGAGTTCAAACCTCCCGCTCTGGTCGTGCGGGAAAAACCGTTACCATGGTTACAGGTTTTCAATGCCAAACCGAAACTCTGACGAAATTATTAAAACAGTTAAAAACTGCTTGCGGAACGGGTGGTACAGTGAAAGAAAATGCCATTGAGATCCAAGGAGATCATCGCCAAAAAATTCTACAAATTCTCATTGAATCGGGTTACAAAGCCAAAATTAGCGGAGGATAGCTAAAAATCATGATTCCCTCTTGGTTGCTTATCGGTGTCGTGGGGTTTTTGGTAGCGTTAGCTGGGGGATTACTCAATTCTCGCGATGTGCGTTGGTTTGCACGCTTGCGTCGTCCCGATTGGTTAACCTTTGAAAGATTAATCCCTCTTATCTGGACAATTATCTATATTTGTGGGGCAATTTCTGCTTATTTAGTCTGGGAAGCTCAACCGGCTAATCGCTGGTTTTTGATGGCTTTTTATCTGTTGGTGGAATTGACTATTACTGCCTATACTCCCGTCACCTGTAAACTACGCAGTCTCAAAGCGGGAACGATTATCGGAGGTACGGGTTTTTTCTTGGGTTGTCTTCTGGCGCTCTTGGTTTTCCCTGTTTCTTCTTGGGCGGGCATCCTACTCTTACCCTACCTGATTTGGAGTCCGATCGGTACCTATGTGACTTGGGAAATGAGCCATCTCAATCCTCGGGATGTATAGATAGGTAAAGTGGGATGGGTTAATTTTTAACCCATCCCACAGATCTTATTGCCATCTACCAACTTGAAAATCTAGACTGTTTTTTCCGCTCTAACTCGCTCTACCCTGCGAGGAATGGAGCAATCAAGGAAGTTAGGAACCTCCTGACGACAGTGAGGACAATACCAGTAGGCACGACTAGCCACAAGGTGACGAAGGGTAATTCCCGAACATATAGGGCAGTTGTGCATGGATTGTTAGACTAATTTTAAAAGCTTTTAAAATTGTCTTACCTCCTACTGCGATTTTAAACAAAATCGCCGCTCTTTAACTCTAACTTTAGGTAGAAACCTAGTGTTTCTTTCGATAGACTTCCCAGAAAATACCTAAGGATGAGGACGGAAAAGATGGGAATGTTGCGGGTGATAAAGTTGCGATCGAGTTCCTGTAATCTGGTTTAAAGCGGGACTAATTAGATAAAGGGTAGTTCTAGTTAAATTTTCCCGATGGGTTAATTGGGCCATCTCTGACAGGGGGACAATCCAGATTTTTTCGTCGGGCCAACCGAGACGGAAACAAACGGCCACCTGTTGCTCTGGCCCGTAGTATTGTAGGAGTTTTTCCTGGGCTTTGTCAACATGACGGGCGGCTAAATATAGGCATAAACTGGCTTTATGGGCGGCTAAAGAGGCTAATTCTTCACTTTCTGGCATGGGAGATGCTTTTCCTTCCACCCGGGTGAGAATAATTGTCTGGACTAATTCGGGAATCGTTAATTCTAGGGCCAATTTGGCCGCTAATCCTTGAAAGGCACTAATTCCGGGGATTAGCTGAAAGGGGATATCTGCTGCTGTCAAAAGCTCAATTTGCTCTTGGATGGCACTATAGAGACTTAAATCCCCCGATTGCAGTCGCACCACCGCTAAACCCCGACGCACGCGATCGATCATTAAAGGGATAATTTCCTCTAGGGTGATGCTACTGGTGGGAATTAACTCGGCATCTTGACGAGTATCCTCAAGAATCTGTTTGGGGACGAGGGAATCAGCAAAGAGGATAACATCGGCTTTTTGGAGAATTTTATAGGCTTTTACCGTCAATAATTCCGGATCTCCGGGTCCCGCACCAATAAAATAGACGGCCGGGGAGAGCGCCGAGGAGTCAATTAAAGTCATACTAAATCCTGTTTAAAGGGGAAGTGGGAATTATGAATTATGAATTATGAATTATGAAGTGGGGAGACCACTTCGTGCGCGTTGCGGGGGGAAGTGGGGAAGTGGGGAAGTGGGGAAGTGGGGAAATTTCAACTAAAACTCCAAAACCCTAAAACCCCAAAACCCAACCCCGATCATTAACCTGAACATTTGTATTTAATTACGGTGAAACTGACTATACAATATTAATGATAAAGCACGGTCAGCATTGACAATGATTAGCGATCAATCCCTCCCCCCCCAAAATATTGAAGCGGAAGAATCTATCTTAGGTGGTATTTTGCTAGATCCAAAAGCGTTAGGTAGAATCAGTGATTTTTTAATTCCAGAAGCTTTCTATGTGAAAACCCATCAAGATATTTATCGTGCGGCACTTGCTTTACAAGGGAAGGGAAAACCGACGGATTTAATGACGGTTAGCAGTTGGTTACAGGATAATCATCTGCTGGAAGAAATCGGGGGAATGCCGCGATTGTTACAATTAATTGAGCGCACTGTCTCGGCTGCTAACATCGATCGCTATGCTGAATTAGTGATGGATAAATATATGCGTCGTCAGTTAATTTCCACCGGGGGAGAAATTATCGAGTTAGCCAGGGATACGACGCTAGAATTAGAAAATGTTTTCGATGAATCGGAACAAAAGATTTTTCGTCTCACCCAAAAACGACCCCAGGAGGGTTTAATTTTTCTGGGGGATACTTTAATCGAAACTTTTAACGAAATTGAGAAAATGCAGGAGACCACCACTCTACCCGGTATCGAAACTCAATTTTATGATCTCGATGCGATGACCAGTGGTTTACAACCCTCGGATTTAGTTATTATCGCGGGTAGGCCTTCCATGGGAAAAACTTCTTTTGCTCTTAATATTGCCTATAATATCGCTCAACAGAATTTACCTGTAGCGGTCTTTAGTTTGGAGATGTCTAAGGAACAATTAGCCCAACGTTTGTTATCGAATGAGGCTAAAATCGAAAGTAATCGGATTCGCTCTGGCCGTTTGGGACAAAATGATTTAGAGAAGGTTCTTGGGGGACTAGAAAAGTTATTAAATTTGCCCATATATATCGATGACAGTGCCAATTTAAGTGTAATTCAAATGCGTTCCCAAGTGCGGCGTTTACAGGCAGAAAAAAAGGGACAAATGGGATTAGTTTTAATCGATTATCTGCAATTAATGGAAGGGGGAGGTGATAATCGCGTTCAGGAACTTTCTAAAATTACCCGCAGTCTTAAGGGTTTAGCGAGAGAAATTCATGCTCCAGTAATTGCTCTTTCTCAGTTAAGTCGCGCCGTGGAATCTCGCAATAATAAAAGACCGATGATGTCCGATTTACGCGAGTCGGGATGTTTAGCGGGTGATAGTTTAGTTGAGTTAGCCGATCCTCGTGCTAAAGTGCCAATTTGTCAGTTAGTGAATTGCTCTAATTTTACGGTTTTTGCTCTTAATGAGGAAACAATGAAATTAGAAAAAGCACTGGTAACTAAGGTATTTTCCACAGGATTTAAGCCAGTTTTTCGATTAACAACTCGTTTAGGTCGCACGATTAGAACTACAGCCAATCATAAATTTTTGACCGTCCACGGTTGGCAAAGATTAGATGAACTAAATATTGGTAATTATATCGCTTTACCTCGCTCTCTTAGTAATTCAGACCTAACTTTTAATTGGGATGAAGTTATGGCAATTCAAGCGGATGGAGAGACAGAAGTGTATGATTTAACAGTAGATAAACTGCATAACTTTATTGCCAATAATATCATCGTTCATAATAGTATCGAACAGGATGCGGATTTAATTATGATGTTATACCGAGATGAATATTATAACCCCGATAGTCCTGATCGAGGTGTGGCTGAAGTAATTATTACTAAGCATCGTAATGGTCCCACTGGCACAATTAAGCTACTTTTTCAACCAGAATTTACCAAGTTTCTCAATCTTAAACAAAGTCGCTCTAATTATTAAAATGCAAGCAAATATTAATTATATAAAAACCAATTGGCTCTTAATACTTTTGGCAATTATCCTAACTCTTGGTGTGGTTTTTCGTTGGGCAAATATCGATCAAAAAGTCTATTGGCATGATGAATCCTACACCACGATTAGAACCACTGGTTATCAAGCAAAGGAAATCGCTGATACTATCTTTCAAAATCGTCTTTTATCTACCACAGAATTAGAAAAATTTCAACAACTTAAACCCGAAAGTAATATTTTTGATACAATAAAATCTCTCGCTCAAGAAGACCCTCAACACCCACCTTTATACTTTATTATCTCTCGCTACTGGGAAAAAATATTCGGTTTTTCTCCCGCTTCTTCCCGCAGTTTAGCGATTGTTTTTAGTCTTATATCTCTGCCATTTATTTACTATCTATCCCTAGAACTATTTACATCAAAGTTAACGGCAGTTTTAGCAGTAATTTTATTGGCACTCTCTCCAGTTGATATAATATTTTCTCAAATGTCTCGTCAGTATAGTCTTTTGGTTCTGTTAACGATAATCAGTCAATTAATGCTGTTAAAATGCCTCAAAAAAAGAACTCTTGTTAATTGGTCTTTATATACCTTATCTAATACTCTCGGACTCTACACCCATCTCTTTTTTATTCTTAACTTATTTGCTCAAGCAGTCTTTATACTTTGGTATCTTGTTATGAAACCAGAGCGAAAAAATAACTTGATATTTTTCCTGTTATCTGGGTTAACAATGATAATTTTATATATACCCTGGTTACAGGTTTTTTTAACTAACTCTCAAAGGGCCTTTAACTCCACCAGTTGGGCTGCCGTTAACTATCTCGATTGGGTATTGTTCGGTAAATTATGGCTCTTAACTTTTACTTGTCCATTTAGCGATAGCGATTTTGGTTTTAATAACATCTTCACCTATATATATAGACTAATTTTTTTAATCTTAACTATCTATGCTTTTGAGCGAGTTTATCGCTACAATAACCCGATAGCTTTTACTTTTCTAATTACCTCAACCCTAGTACCTTTCCTAGCTTTAGTCATTCCCGATCTAATTTTGACCACCACTAGATCAACTGTCACCCGTTATCTAATTGCGACCTTTCCCACTATCTATATAACTGTGGCTTTTTTCTTGTCACAATTGCTTAATCAAGGTAAATTTTCAGGTAAAATTATCTTGACTTTTTTGTTAACTGCTAGTATAATATCGAACTTTAATAATGCTCTTTCCGAAACCAGTTGGGCAAAAGTTCCTAGTTATTGGAATGGCGAAGTTGCCAGAAAAATTAATGCTGTACCCAATGCCATTATTATCAGCGACGAAGGTAATGACTGGACTAACTTAGGTGATTTGCTTTCCCTTAATTATCGTCTTAATGCTGATGTACAATACTTCCTGACTACCACTAACCCCGATACCGATAAGTTAAAAGAAGTTCTAGAAATTCCCCAGGCCAACTTATTTCTTTTTCGTCCTTCCAATCGGTTATTACTGGCCCTAGATCAATTGGATGTTCGTCGTGATGATTTCTATCCTCAAGGTCAATTGTCGCAAGTGAAGAAATAGGTAAATATATAAGTAGTAGGACAAAATTAACTTCTTGGTTAGGATAGGCGCTCATGCAAGAGGCAAGAGGCAAAAGATGGTTAGATATGTCTAATTAATTGTGTCTAGCTAGGGTTTGCCGAATAAATCTAAAAACCTTGTTGGGTAAGACTTTTAGACTTTTTGTCAATCAAAAAGTACCATATCTGGGAGGGATCGGGGGGAAAATTCTGGGACTTTTTCCCTGAAAATTAGGTAATTTACCAGATGAAAATGGGTAAAAACCTACACCCCACACCCCACACCCCACACCCTGTCCCCACGAAAAACTTTTTCGGCAAACCCTAGCTATATATTTTTGGTCGATCTAGCCTGAAAGAGTTGAGCAAAGCTGTTATCATAACCAGTTAAAAGCGTTAATCTTCACCTTAAAGAAATGACTTTTCTAATTCCGACCAGCACTTGGCGGCAAATTCTTAAAAAGCTCCCCATACTACTATTCTTAGCATCTTTTCTCATAGTCCTACTATTAGGCTATTTTTCCGCTGCTTTCTCTCAAAGTCGAGATCCTGATATCCGCGGTGTTTGGATCACCACCAACGATACTGCGATGCTGATGGACAGGGATAAACGACAACAGGCGATCGAGCAATTAGTTAATCTCAATTTTAATGCTATCTATCCCGTGGTTTGGAATTCCGGTTATGCTCTCTATCCTAGCGCGATCGCTCAACGGGAAGGAATACAGCCTTTTGTGCCTACGGGAGCGCAGGGACAAGATATCTTGGCAGAATTGGTGGAACAAACCCGTGGCAGGGGATTATTGGTCATTCCTTGGTTTGAATTCGGATTTATGGCCCCTCCCACCTCAGAATTAGCCTTAAAACATCAGGACTGGTTAACCCAAAAACGGGACGGAGGGACCACTTGGGTAGGGGCAGCCGGTGAGGTGGTGTGGTTGAATCCTTTCCGTCCCGAGGTGCAGAATTTTCTGCGGGAATTAGTCTTGGAAGTGGTGGGACAATACGATATTAACGGCATCCAATTCGACGATCATCTGAGTTTACCCAACGAATTCGGCTATGATCCCTATACTATCGCCCTTTATCAACAGGAAACCGAAAAAACGCCTCCGGCTAACCCCCGGGATCCCGAATGGACAAAATGGCGGGCCGATAAAATCACCGCTTTTCTGGCTAATCTCAAAGAATCAATTGAGGCAATTAAACCGAATATACTGCTTTCGATCGCCCCTAATCCCTACGAATTCGCCTATAATGGTCATTTACAGGATTGGCTCGGTTGGGTGCGGCAAGGATTAGTCGATGAGTTGATCGTACAGGTTTATCGTCCCGATCTGCCCAGTTTTCTCAAACAAATAGAGCGTCCCGAAATTCAGGAAACCCAGCAAACTATCCCCACCGGTGTGGGAGTTTTGACCGGTTTACGCAATCGACCGATCGCGTTACCCTTTATTGAAGAAAAGGTATTGGCTGCTCGTCAACGGGGTTTAGGGGTGATTTTCTTCTTTTATGAAAGTCTCTGGCAGCAAGCTTTGGAACCTCCAGAAACCAGAAAAGCGGCAATTCAAGCGCTGTTTTCGCAACCCATCACTCCCCGTCTTCCCGTGCTGGAAAATATTCCCTTAGTTAGTACGCCTGAACCTATTTACCAGCCAGAACTAACCCCCACACCTCCCCCCTTAGCGCCGGACGGGATCGAAATTCCTGTAATTCCCCCTCCGGGTAGTTAATAGCAATTTTTGCCCACAGAGTCAATGCCACTGGTCGCTTGAACCCCCCCCCTGAACGGTTACAAAATTATTTTCATTGAAAAATTTGGGTCTGAAACCCTGCCGTTTTACGGCGGCTTTACTGTCAAATATGAGCATCGTTTACAAAATATATGCTAAAATGTGAGACATGGAAAAAGCCTATTCTTACCGATTTTACCCCACACCAGAACAAGAGTCGCTATTGCGGCGCACATTGGGCTGTGTAAGATTGGTTTACAATAAAGCTCTCCATCTCAGAACACAAGCATGGTACGAAAAGCAAGAAAGAGTAGGCTACGCTCAAACTTCTTCAATGCTAACTGATTGGAAAAAACAAGAAGAATTAGACTTTTTAAACGAAGTAAGCTGTGTACCTTTACAACAAGGTTTAAGACACCTACAAATAGCTTTTACTAATTTCTTTGCTGGTCGTACTAAGTATCCTAGCTTT
>NZ_CAIP01000399.1 GCF_000297435.1 Microcystis sp. T1-4
AAACTTCTGTGACTACTAATAACAGTTTATAGTCTCTTTTTTTCAAGCTTTGTAGCGAGGCTCCTTCTGCTAAAAGTTGTTCAATATGGTCGAGATTTCTTTTTAGATATTGCAGTTGTCTTTTCAGAGCTTTTCGTCTTTGTTTGACGGTAGGTTTTCTTTTTTTTGCTACTTCTAAATAACTTTTTCTGGCTAGGAGACGATAGGTTCTCGGTTTTTGAACAAGTTTTCCTTTTCAAGTTTCATAGAGAATATCAATAATTTTTTCGGTTTGTTTTCTTCCTTGATTTAACAGGTTTAAATCCGTAGGATAACTAATATCTGCGGGCGCACAACTGGCATCTAAAATTAATTTACCTCGATTTTCTGGTTGACTTTGGGTTTCGCTCTCTAACTTTTTTTCGGTGTTTTCTTCTTCTTTTATTTCTCTCGAATTTTTGACCATAAAGCGATTCACTTTATTAATTAGTTCCAGAGTAATTCTTTCTCGAAAGTGAACCAACATTGACGCTTCAAACCGGGGTTCATTGCTGTAGGATGAAAACCCCAAGAAGTATTGTAAATAAGGATTTTCTTTGATTTGTTCTACCGTTTCTCTATCGCTTGTTCCTAATTTTTCTTTAATAATTAATGCTCCGAGTGCTGTCCTGAATGTTTTGGCGGGTGTGCCCATTTCTTCTGAAAAAAGTGATGCGTATTCCGCTTCAAATTCTGACCAGGGAATGAGGTTGGCCATAATTACCCAACGATTGTCTTGGGATAATTTCCCCTCAAAGGGCAGCTCGAATTTTTCTGGTGGGGTTGAGGGTAACTCGCTTTTACGGTACATTAGCACTAATTAGAGAAGATGCAAGGGTGATGCAAGGGTGATGCAAGGGTTTTAAGAGATTCTAGCAGATTTAAGTGCATTTGGGAAGCTCTCAATCAAGCTAAAAGCCCTTTCCTGTAAGGTTTTTACCATTATTCAGCAAACCCTATTTAGGTAAATATCAACCAGCTATAGAAGCTTTGCAACAAGCGATTAATACCTTACCTAAACGGGAAGATTTAAAGAAGTTTCACAGTAGTATTTTACAAGAGCAAAGTCTAGTTTATCGCTATTTAGAAAATTATGAGCAAGCCTTAACGGTGATTAATCAGGCGATTTCTCTGTTTCCCAATAACCCCAATTACTATAACGAGAAATATGTAGTATTAAGTGAATTAAAACGCTATGATGAAGGATTAGCCACGATTAATCAGGCAATTCATCTCGCTCCCCGTGCTGCTTGGTATTACAATCGGGGGAATCTTTACCGTCTCCAACAAAAATACGATTTAGCCCTCTCTGACTACAGCAAAGCTATTGACATTAATCCTAATTATGCTGAGACGTACAACAATCGGGGGGTTGTTTACTTTAACCAAAAAAAATACGAATTAGCTTTAGCTGACTTCAACAAAGCTATTGAACTTGATTCTAAGTTAGCTATAGCTTACAACAATCGGGGGCTTCTTTACTATGACCAAAAAAAATACGAATTAGCTTTAGCTGACTACAGCAAAGCTATTGACATTAATCGTAATTATGCTATGGCTTACTACAATCGGGGGCTTCTTTACTTTAACCAAAAAAAATACGAATTAGCTTTAGCTGACTACAGCAAAGCTATTGACATTAATCGTAATTATGCTATGGCTTACTACAATCGGGGGCTTCTTTACTCTGACTTGCGGAAATACGAATTAGCCCTCTCTGACTGGAACAAAGCCATTAAAATTAATCCTAATTATGCTGAGGCTTACTTCAATCGGGGGCTTCTTTACTATGACCAACAAAAATACGAATTAGCTTTAGCTGACTTCAACAAAGCTCTTGACATTAATCCTAATTATGCTGAGGCTTACTTAGGTCGGGGGCTTCTTTACCTTCTCCAACAAAAATACGAACTAGCTTTAGCTGACTGGAACAATGTACCGGGAGCATC
>NZ_CAIP01000398.1 GCF_000297435.1 Microcystis sp. T1-4
AACTGAAACTGCTTAAACCCAAGAATGGAGAGCGCGTAATTGGGGGGTTTTTTTAGCTTGGTGGCTCTGCATTCTTTGTAAAACATCATCGAGAATTGTCACCGCTTCCCGGATATATTCCCCCTTATTCAGCATGACACATTCGGCCCTTTCGGCCATAGCGGCATCGGTAATCTCGGCCCGGGAGGGAATACTTTTCTTGACCAGATTTTCTAGGACTTGGGTAGCCCAAATTACTGGAATATGGGCCGCTTCGCATAACCAGAGAATTTCCTCTTGAATTTCTGCTAATCTTTGATAGCCAATTTCTACAGCCAAATCACCCCGGGCAATCATCACCCCAAAAGGTTGTTTACCGGCGGCATGGATGATTAATTCCGGTAGATTTTTCACGGCTAAAGGTGTTTCTATTTTGGCGACAATTGCTTTTTGTCGCCAAGCATCCCCCAAACGACTTTGTAACTCTAGCTGTAGTGTCTCGATATCGCTGGCTTTTTGTACGAAAGAGTAACCGATAATATCGGCATTTTCGGCAATAAAATCTAAATCTTGCCGGTCTTTTGCGGTCAAAGGATCGATATTTAAGACCGTATCGGGGAAATTTAAGCCCTTATCTGCTTTGAGTTTTTCCCCTTTCTCCCTAGCGTGGGTAATTTTTAGCAAGAGACCTTCTGGCATTATGGCAATAACTTCAGCCCCGATATGACCATCATCAATCCAAACTTTCGCCCCGACGGGAATTTGGGGAATAATCTCCGGTTGGGAACAATTAGCCTGAAAATACTGAGGATGGGCAGTATGGGGCGGTTGGGTGGTTAAGAGGAGAAAATCCCCTTGATATAGTCTGGTTTGGGACTGGGGGGCTAAAATCTGTTCTAAACGGATTTTCGGGCCGGCTAAGTCCATATAAACTTTACAGGTATGTCCATTGACTAAATTTTCGGGATTTTTGACCGCCTCGCGCAGATTTTCGATCATTCCCTGCCACTCTTTGGGTCCATCATGGGCGCAATTAATGCGAATACAGTCCATCCCGCAACGCAGTAATTGAGCGATAAAATCGGGGTCGGTTGCCGCCTCCGTCGGCATTGTCACCATAATTCGCACCCGACGCCGGGGGGAAGGCAGGCCGAAAACTTCGGCGCTATGGGAGGCTAAAAGTTGATCTCCTTGGAAAAATGCCTCTAAAGGGGGATGTTTTGGCAATAATGAGGCTTCTTGATGACAAACCGCCCCTAAAGTGGCAATTACGGCATCGAGGGTCGGTAAAACTTTCGATTCAATCCGGCCGAGGGAAGATAATCCCCAGGGCATTAAAGCTAATTGTAAATCCCGGATATCTTCTTGTCTCAGGGCGAGATAATAGGCTAAATTACGGGTGCTAGGTTGAAAATTATCCTTTTCAATCAGGTTTTTCCACTGCTGCAATTTCTCCTCTCCTTCTACTGTCACAAAATGCCGTAACCTTTGCAAATGATGGAGGAGAGTTTGGGGATAGGATAATTGTTCTCGTTTGAGTTGTTCTGAGAGAGTTAAAGACATAAAATCAAGTAAAAATTAAAAATCGTCAATTACTAAGGCAATACTTGCCTAGAAAATGATCACTTTCGCCGCTTATATTGCTTGTGGGCGGTTATGGGGTCAGTTCTCAGGTATAATCTCTCTATTTCTATACTAAGCAAATATCCTGTCTCTAGAAGTTAATTTTTGCTGCGATTTATGGCGGTTATCTTCATGGTGAGGTGGGAAGTTTTGGTTTTCGGGGTTCGCTGGTCGGTGGTCGCTACTAGAAAAGCTAGGTTTATCGGTGAAAAACTATCGATAAGCTTCCCTGTTTTATTCCATAAAATTAAAAATAATGGCGGACATTGGTTGAATCAATTATCTTTTTTGAGCTATATTCAGGCTGTATAAAGTGATTAGTAACTACAGTATTAAGTTTTATGAAGGGAGGGAATGCTCCAGAATCGCGACTATAATGAGTAAACAGATCATTCCTGTGTCGGCGAGAGCGAGAAAATATGTCTGCCACTGAATACGAAGCAATTATCGGTTTAGAAACCCACTGTCAACTCAACACCAAAAGCAAGATATTTTGTTCCTGTCCCACCAACTTCGATAGTCCCCCCAATACTAACGTCTGTCCCGTCTGTTTGGGTTATCCTGGGGTATTACCCGTCCTTAACCAAGAGGTCCTAGCCAGTGCCGTTAAACTGGGATTAGCTATCGATGGTAAAATTACACCTCATAGCAAATTCGATCGCAAACAGTATTTTTATCCCGACCTGCCGAAAAATTATCAAATTTCCCAGTATGATCTCCCTATTGTCGAACAGGGTCAACTAGAAATCGAGATCGTCGATAAAAAAACTAAGGAAGTTAGCCGCAAAATTATCGGCATTACCCGTCTGCACATGGAAGAAGACGCGGGAAAACTGGTTCATGCCGGCAGCGAACGTCTCTCCGGTTCCACCCATTCCCTCGTGGATTTTAATCGTACAGGTGTACCATTATTGGAAATTGTCTCGGAACCGGATTTACGCACTGGGGCCGAAGCGGCGGAATATGCCCAAGAATTAAGGCGTTTAGTGCGTTATCTCGGCATCAGTGACGGTAATATGCAGGAAGGTTCCCTGCGCTGCGATGTCAATATTTCCGTTCGCAAAAAAGGCACTGAAAAGTTCGGGACTAAGGTAGAAATTAAAAATATGAACTCCTTTAGTGCTATCCAAAAAGCCATAGAATACGAGATTGATCGACAAATTGAAGCGATCAAAAATGGGGAATTGATCGTACAGGAAACCCGTCTTTGGGAAGAAGCTACTCAACGGACGATTAGTATGCGGAAAAAAGAAGGTTCTAGCGATTATCGCTATTTTCCCGAACCGGATTTACCCCCCCTAGAAGTCTCCCCAGAACAGTTAAAAGCTTGGGCGGAAGAATTACCGGAATTACCCGCGCGTAAACGTCGTCGTTATGAAGAAGAATTTGGTCTTTCCGCCTACGATGCCAGGGTTTTAACCGATGATCGCACCGTGGCCGAATATTTTGAAACTGCTGTAATTGCGGGGGCAAATGCGAAATTAGTCGCTAACTGGATCAGTCAAGATATCGCCGCTTATTTGAATAATAATAAGCTGACGATCACAGAAATCGCCCTGCAAGCGTCAGACCTAGCCGAATTAGTTAAACTGATTGAAACCGGAACAATTAGTGGCAAAATTGCTAAGGAAATTTTACCCGAACTTCTCACCCAGGGCGGTTCACCCAAAGCGCTGGTGGAAAAGAAAGGATTAATACAAATTTCTGACACTTCTGCCATCGAAAAACTGATCGAGGAAATTATCGCCGCCCATCCAAGTGAGTTAGAAAAATTCCGGGCTGGTAAAACCAATCTTAAGGGATTTTTTGTCGGTCAAGTCATGAAAAAAAGCGGCGGTAAAGCCGATCCTAAATTAACTAGCCAAATCTTAGATCAAAAACTTTCTGGTTAGTTATATTCAGTGATCAGTAATCAGTAGAAATTATGAATTATGAATTATGAATTATGAATTATGAATTATGAATTATGAATTATGAATTATGAATTATGAATTGGGGAGGGGGGAGAATAAATAAGTACCTAAGCAAAATTAATTACACATATCTAACCACCTCTTGCCTCCTGCCTTTTGCCTCTTGCCTATCTTCACTAGGAAATTAATTTTGCACGACTACTTAAAAACACTCTCCCGAATACTGTCTCCTCTCTCCTGTTTCCTGTCTCCTGAGAGCTAAAATAACCGATAACTGAAAATGCCAAATTCCCCAACAAACTCGCAATTAAAGCCTAATAGCCCAAAAATTCTCGCTGTTGTCAACGGTAAAGGTGGTGTGGGTAAAACCACCACTGCGGTTAATTTAGCGGCAATTTGGGGGCAGAATCAGCGTGTTTTGCTGGTGGATGCGGATCCGCAGGGTTCCTCCACTTGGTGGGTGGAAAGAAATCAAGCGGGTATGGTATTTGATTTAGCCAAGCAAATCAATACAGAGAAATTAGGAGAATTGCGTCAAATTATCGAGTACGATCTGATCGTGATTGACACACCACCAGCTTTGCGCTCCGAATTACTTACGGCAGTAATAGCAGAATCAGATTATTTAATTTTACCGACTCCTCCCGCACCGATGGATTTAATGGCTTTAATTGACACGGTACGCACGGCAGTTAAACCCCTAGGAATTGCCTATCGGGTTTTATTAACAAAAGTGGATTCTCGTAGTCTTAAGGAAACTTTAGAAGCACAAAATACTTTATTAGAATTAGGTATTCCCGCCTGTCATGCTTTTGTCAGAAATTATAAGGCCCACGAAAAAGCCGTTTTAGACGGGGTTGCTATTACCAATTGGCGGGGTAAAAACGCCCAAGAAGCCAGCGCCGATTATCGTCGTGTGGCCGAAGAATTAGAACGGGATTGGTAGATTTAAGGACAGGTTTTCTAAGGACAATATTTTTGCAGTAAAGAAATGACTAAATTTAGACCATCGGGCTGAACTTGAACAGTATAGGCTTCCGCTTCAATTTGTCGGCTAAAACCCTCATAATTCATAAAAAATCTTCTGGTCATTGCCGGGGGTTCTATGCCTAAATTAAGAGCTTTAACTGTTTTGCCTCCATGACAAAGTTGAGCGGCATGGACAGCTTCATGAATTAATGTTGGTCGGGCAATACCTAAGTCAAAAACTAGGGGATGAATCCAAATAATTCTAGTTTTACTATCAAATAAACCATAGGCTTCTCGCACTGGTGGCGGGGCAATTTTGACGATAAAATTGTGTTTTTCTAGAGCTTTTTGCAGACGTAAAAAATCAGGATTCGCCGCTGATAAATTCTCTTCTGCAGCTAATTGCATTCCTAGAAAAACAGCAGCGATTGTGTAATAAATGCCCATCGGGTGATAGTTCCTATTAAAAAAATATCAAAATTAGCAGGAGGTTATTCATTGATGAATCGAACCATCGGGGAGAATTGTTCCTGTTAAAATTGCTCCAGTTAATTTCACCATAATACGCTTACCAAAGCCAATTTTTGCCCCGCGTAAATCTGCCGCCGACAGATCCGCCCCGCTTAAATCCGCCCCGATGAGATTGGCTTCCTGTAAATTTGCGCCTTTAAGGTTAGCTTCGAGGAGATTGGCGCGAAAAAGATTAGCTTTATACAGATTAGCTTTTTCTAGGTTAATTTTGTGCAGGAAGCTATCGCTTAAGTCGGCATGGCTTAAATCTGCCCCGATGAGACTGCGACTAGAGAAATCTTTTTCCTTCAGGTTGGCTCCCTGTAAATCGGCTCCGTTTAAATCCCGATAGTGAGGGCGCCAGGCGGCATGATTGTGGACCTGATGGTTATTCTGGGAGTGGCTGTGTTGACTGTGGGTTTGTTGACTATGGGTTTGGGAATTTTGGCTGGGTTGGCTAGGGTGAGGCTGATAGGGGGAGGCAGTTTTATAGGCGTGGGCGGGCTGTTTTTCAGTTTTAGGGGGGGAATTGGAGCGTTTAGGAGAATTTTGATGAATTTGCCGCAATTGTTCCCTAGCGTGGTTAATTTCTTGCAGTTTAGCAGTGGCTTTTTCCAAAAGACGCTGATTATCTTTGGGAATGCGATCGGGATGCCAAATAAACACCAAATCTTTGTAGGCTTGATTGATCTCGTCGAGAGATGCCCCATGATCTAACCCTAAAACTTTATAGTATCGCTCCAATTCTTTCATTATCGAAGTCCTAATACAAGGATAAAAGCATTAATGGCTACAATTTCTCTGAGTCTTGTCGGATTTTCTAGGAGAGGATTTCTTTCAGCATAATTTGACTCTCGGAGAGTTGCCATAAAATTTTAGAAAATGTCTGGTAATTAAGAAAATCTCGTTTTTCTATCCTGTTTTGGATCGTAACTGTATAGCACATAACAGCAAAACTAGCAAGTTTTTGATACAAAACTTAATTTTTGCTGTGGGGAAGTGGGGAGGTGGGGTGTGGGGAAGTGGGGAGGTGGGGTGTGGGGAAGTGGGGAGGTGGGGAAGTGGGGAAGTGAGGAGGTGGGGAAGTGGGGAAATTGAACTAAAACCCCAAAACCCCAACACCCCAAAACCCCAACACCTAAAACCTGCCGACCGCCGACCGCCTCCCGACTGCTGTATGATAAAACTTGTCCCGATAGGATAAATCAAGGTTGTGAAATTTGGTCAGTGGTTGGGGTTTATCTGTTTAATAATGGCTCTGTATGTATTGTGGCAGATTCGACAGCTGTTATTATTGATTTTTATGGCGATCGTGTTTACCGTAGCCTTAAATAGATGTGTGAAAGGATTGCAGAGATTGGGGATTAAAAGGGGTTTGGCTATTTTAATCACCCTGCTGACGAGTCTAGCAATTGTGATTTTATTTTTTATAATTATCGTTCCCCCCTTTATCGAACAGTTTCAAAAATTAATTGAACTTTTACCGAAAGCTTGGGATTTAGTCCGTAATAACTCGATTCGATGGCGACAACAATTCCAATTTGATTGGTTGCCATCGCTGCCTAATTTAAGTGATTTAGTCCAGCAGTTACAACCTTTAGGAACCTTTGTTTTTAGTAACTTTTTTACTTTCTTTTCTAACTCAGTAGCGGCCATTTTGCAATTATTATTCGTGCTGGTGTTAGCAATGATGATGTTAGTCAACCCCCAACCCTATCGACAAGCTTTTTTAAAATTATTTCCTAACTTCTATCGTCGTCGTGCCGAGGAAATTCTTACCCTATCGGAAGCGGGTTTAGGTAATTGGTTGTTGGGAATTGCCATTAGTTCAACTATGGTAGGATTATGCAGTGGTTTCGGTCTTTTGCTTCTACAAATTAATCTAGTTCTCGTTCATGCTATCCTAGCAGGATTGCTCAATTTTATCCCTAATATCGGACCGACTGCTAGTGTGATTTTTCCCATTCTAATTGCTGTTATCGATGCACCTTGGAAAATTGTCGCTATTCTGATTCTCTATTTTATTATCCAAAATGTCGAAAGTTATTTGCTGACACCCACTGTCATGGCTAAACAGGTATCTTTACTACCAGCAATTACCCTAATCGCTCAAATTTTCTTCGCTCAAATATTTGGCATCTTAGGTTTATTATTGGCTTTACCTTTGACAGTGGTAGTAAAAACATGGTTAGATGAATTATTATTCAAAGACATTTTAGATCAATGGGATCACGGCCATAACAAATCTTAAATAATCTCGGCAAAAACCATGAAATTAATTATTCTTACTCTCGTTATTTTATCTAATGTTTTTGCTGCTCTCCCAGCTAAGTCTGAAACGGTTCTAGAAAAAATTAAACGCACGGGATTATTAGAAGTAGCTATGAGAGAAGATGCGATTCCTTTTGGCTATCGAGATAGTAATAATAATTTGCAGGGATTATGCTTAGATTTTATCCAATTGCTCAGGGAGGAACTCAAGCATAAATTAAACCTCCGAATCATCAGTGTCAAAATTTATAAATCAACTTTATTTAATCGCTTCCAGTTATTGGAAAATAAAACCGTTGATTTCGAGTGTGGTCCGAATAGTATCAGAAAAAATATACCCAATGGTGTCAGTTTTTCCCGTCCTTTTTTTGTGACGGGAACTCAGTTTTTAGTTCGGAGTGATAATCAGGATAATTTTAACTTTTCTTCGTCCTTAGAAGGTATAAGTATTGGAGTTTTGCGAGATACCAGCACTCAAGAATTATTAAGACAAAAATATCCTCTTGCTACCTATCAGGAATTTCAAGGAGTGACGGGAAGACTGCGGGGTATCCAAAGTTTAAGAAGGAATAGAATAGATGCTTTTGCTAGTGATGGCATTCTGCTAATTGGAGAAGCTGTCATTCTCGGTTTATCCTTAGAACAAGATTATCAACTTATACCCCGCAATCCTTTAAATTGTGATTATTATGGTTTCATTCTTCCCGCTAATGATCCCCAATGGCAAGAGTTTATTAATGGGGTTATCGTCACCAGTGAGAACAGAAATATTTTTAAAGCATGGTTTACTGAAGTTGCTTCCTATTTTAGAGATACCTGGCAGTATTGTCGTAATAATCCCGAAAAATCCTAGTAAAACTTAACGATTATGCTCAAAAAAAATTATTTATTTTGGTTAATTGGTTGCGCTACAATAATCCTGTTTATTTGCAGCAGCATCAGACATATTTTATTTCAATCTAATGCTCTCGATCTTGGTTGGTTTGATCAGGGAGTTTACCTAATTTCTCAAGGTAAACTACCGATTATATCTTTTGTTGACTACCATATTTTAGGCGATCATATCGCTTTTATTCTCTATCCTATAGCCTTACTTTATAAAATTTATCCGAGCGTTTATTGGCTGCTTTTATTGCAAGCTTTTTCCCTTTCCCTTGCCGCTTTTCCCCTCTGGCAATTGGCAATACAAGCGGGATTAAAAGAAAAACAAGCTTATACATTAGCCTTAGTTTATCTGCTCTATCCCCTGATTTTTAATGTTAATCTCTTTGATTTTCATCCTGAAGTGATCGCAGTGCCAGCCATTTTTTGGACAATTTTGGCCGCAAGATTAAATAATCTCTGGGGATTTTTTCTAGGAATCATTATTATTCTCGGTTGTAAAGCAATTCTCTCTTTAACATTGTTGGGAATGGGTATCTGGTTACTTCTCTGGGAAAAGAAAAAAATCCCAGGAATAATTGCTATTATTAGCGGCATTCTTTGGTTTATTATCACCACGAAATTATTAATTCCTCTCCTGACAGGAAAATCGGCAGTTATCGAAATGGCCGATTCTCGATATAGTTATCTAGGAGATAGTTTACCAGCAATTATCTTTAATCTTTTCCTCAAACCCGATCTTGTCTTAGGAAAAATCTTTACTGGCAACAATCTAGAATACCTCATCCTATTAATTATTCCCTTAGTTTGGGGTTTATCCTGGCGCTATTCTGCCCCAATAATTGCCGCTATTCCCGCACTCGCTTTAAATTTATTAGCAGATCATGCCCCACAAAAAAACTTAACCACTCAATATTCCCTGCCAATTTTGCCCTTTTTATTTCTAGCGGTTATCGCCACTTTAGCCCATAATAGCAGCTGGTTGAAGCAGCCTAAATGGATAATTACTTGGGCAATTATTGCCTTTTTTGCCTTAGCTAAATACGGCTATTTTTGGTCACTGTATTTAAATTCCCTCGATACTTGGTCCGCCACCCAAAAAGCTCTCACCCAAATTACCACCAATGAGAGTGTCTTGACTACTTCTAGAATTGCCCCCCATCTTACCCATCGAGAAATGATCAAATTAGCGATCGAAGGTTCCCAATCCCTAGATTTAAATCAATTTAATTATATCCTACTCGATCGCCGTCATCCCGGTTGGTCTAGTTCACCAGAACTAATTGATGATCACTTAAATAAACTGAATCAAAATGAGAACTTCCAGTTAATCCTTAATCAGGATGATGTGTTTTTATATCGGGCCTTGACAACCCCTCAAGAAACAAAATAATTTTTCGTTCCACCAATTCCAATAAATTTTCTTTATCGATGGGAAACCAGACAATACCAGCATCGGCACGAAACCAAGTGCGCTGACGTTTGGCAAATTGACGGGTGTGGAGGATAATTAGATCGATCGCCTGTTCTAAAGAAATTTCTCCGAGGAGATATTGCTTAATCTCTGCATAACCCAAAGTCTGCAAAAGTTGCAAATCCCAACCGTATTTATCCCCCAAATTCTGCACCTCTGCTACTAATCCTTTTGCAATCATTTGATCAGTACGAACAGTGATCCGCTTGTCTAAACTTTCTGGGGAACAATCTAAACCAATTTGTAAAATTGGATAAGTGGGAGGGTTTTCTCCCTGCTGACTAGAAATAGGTTTTCCTGTCAGATAAAAAACCTCTAAAGCGCGTAAAGTCCTTACCTGATCATGGGGATGAATTTTTTTAGCAGCCTCCTCATCTACCTGCGTCAGAATTTGATAAAGATAGGATTGTCCTAAAGCTTGTAATTGCTGTCTTAAATCCGCTTGAGGAGAAACCCTCGGTATTTTTAAACCTTTGACAATGGACTTGATATAAAGTCCCGTACCACCGACCAAAAACAGAGGAGAATAGTGGAGAGTGGTGATTAAATCCTCAGCCTGTTCTTGGTACTGTGCTAGGGTAAAATTATCTTGAGGAGCGCAAATATCAATTAGATAATGGGGAATCCGCTGACATTCTTCTAAGCTAGGTTTAGCGGTACCAATATTAAATTCTCGATAGATTTGTCGGGAATCGGCACTGAGAATTACTGAATTAAACTTTTCGGCCAATTGTAGTGCCAAACTGGATTTTCCTGTGGCAGTTGCCCCACAAATAACAATTAAAATAGGTAAAGAGGAAGTAGTCATCGACGCTACATGACAGTAATCAGTGAACAGTAATCAGTAATCAGTAATCAGTGAAAAGACAGGACTGTTAAGCTAAGTGGGTGGGTGGAATTAAATATAAGATCAACGTAGGTTGGGTTGAAGCATGAAACCCAACGTCCGCTCATGTTGCGCTACCGCTAACCCATCCTACAAATAATTGTGCCTCCCTACTTAAGACGCATTTAAACTGGGTATTGTGAAGCTGATTAACAGGGGTACATCCCACATTAATTATCAGTGACTCTTAAATTATTACAGATATATCAGCAGCTATCTGTAAGCATCCCACCGAAAAACTAATGCGCTTCGGGGTTTGGGTAGGGTTGATTCATGAATCAACCCTACCTTGAATCAACCCTACCTTGAATCAACTTTAGGAGAAAGTTTCCGCTTAAAAATCCCAAATTACATGAGTAGAAAACGGGTTTCTCCGAGAAACCCGTTTTCTCTGTGTGGGATTGACAAAAATTGAGATGCACCCGATTAACAGCTATCAAAAAAAACAGCCCCCTGATGGATGCTGTTTGTCAAGAAAATGTTACAAAACTTAAGCTAAAGCCGCCATTTTCACATCGTTATTAGCGAGGATATTTTGCAACTCCTCCGCGTCCACGGTTTCTTTTTCCACTAACATTTGCGCTAACTGGTCTAAGATGGCGCGGTTATTGACTAAAACCTCTTTAGCGCGACGATAGGCCTGTTCCACTAAGTTACGCACTTCCTCGTCAATAGCTGCCGCAGTTTCATCGGAGAAATCTCGATCGGAAGCGATATCACGACCTAGGAAAACATTACCATTTTGACGACCTAAAGCCACCGGCCCTAGGCGATCGCTCATGCCGAAACGAGTGACCATTTGCCGCGCTACTCGTGCCACCTGTTGCAGGTCATTAGAAGCACCCGTAGTCACTTCTTCCTCACCGAAGATAATTTCTTCCGCTAAACGACCCCCCAAAGCTACAGCCATCTGATTTTGCAGATAAGCGCGAGAATATAACCCGGATTCCATGCGATCCTCGCTGGGAGTGAACCAAGTTAAACCCCCAGCGCGACCGCGAGGAATAATACTAATTTTTTGGACGGGATCGTAATCCGGCATTAAAGCACCCACCAAAGCGTGACCAGCTTCATGGTAAGCAACTAAAGTTTTGCGTTTTTCACTCATGACGCGATTTTTCTTCTCAGGACCTGCTAGAACACGATCGATCGCATCGTTGATCTCATCCATGGAAATCTCGGTTAAATTGCGACGTGCCGCTAAAATTGCGGCTTCGTTGAGCAAATTAGCCAGATCCGCACCGGTAAAACCGGGGGTACGACGGGCGATTTTATCGAGATCCACGTCTTGGGCCAAAGTTTTGCCTCTGGAGTGGACATTAAGGATTTCCTTACGGCCAGCGTAATCGGGACGATCCACCACCACTTGGCGATCAAAACGACCCGGACGTAATAAAGCGGCATCCAGCACATCAGGACGGTTAGTGGCGGCGATAATGATAATACCTGTATTACCTTCAAAACCGTCCATTTCCGTTAATAATTGGTTGAGGGTTTGTTCCCGTTCATCGTTACCACCCCCTAAACCGGCACCCCGTTGACGACCGACAGCATCAATCTCATCGATAAAAACTATACAAGGTGCATTCGCTTTCGCTTGTTCAAATAGGTCGCGGACGCGAGAAGCACCCACCCCGACGAACATTTCCACAAATTCCGAACCGGAAATGCTAAAAAACGGGACTCCTGCTTCTCCAGCTACTGCGCGAGCGAGCAGGGTTTTACCTGTCCCCGGAGGACCGACTAAAAGGACTCCTTTGGGGATTTTTGCCCCAATTGCCGTGAAGCGATCGGCATTTTTGAGGAAGTCCACCACTTCGTTTAATTCTAATTTTGCCCCTTCAATCCCGGCCACATCACCGAAAGTAACCTGGGTTTGGGGTTCCATCTGTACTCTTGCTTTCGATTTGCCGAAGTTCATCGCTTGGGAACCGGGACCACTTTGGGCGCGACGGAGCAAGAAAAATAGACCAACAAGAAGCAATATAGGGAAAAATAGGCTACTGAAGGCTCTTACCCATACTCCTTCTTCTCTTTGGGGCAGTACGGAAATATCAACGTTATTTTCTGCCAAGATGTTGATTAATTGCGGATCGTTGGGCAGGTTAACTAATACATTTGCTCCATCTTGGGTGGGTACGATCGCCCGTTGCCGGTCGGCACTTAAGCGCACGGTTTCTACTTTACCTTCCCGTACTTCCTGTAAAAATTCACTATACTTCCAAGTCTGTTGCACTGCTGGCTGGCGATCAAAGAAAGCTGAGGCCAAGGCAAGGACTACGATTAACAATAGGGCATATAGTCCCGCATTGCGCCATTTTTTGTTATTACCGTTTTTGTTCACGCTGTCGAACTCCTGATAAATTGGGGATGATCTTATCGGTTGTTAAGGGGTTGTTAACTTATGTTAACGTTTCTCAGGAACACTGGACAGGTTTTTTTTTTAATATGCCCGTTCTGGTCCTCCATCGGGGTTAGCTGTTGGGGGTTGGGGGAGTATGTCAATGTGACTCTCCTAGACCGAGTAAGATCACTTAGTAAGCAAATGCCAAAATACTGCATAAAAGCTGCAAGTGGAACGATAGAGAGTTTAGTTGACCTCCACGGGGACTAGCTAGATGAAAAAACGAGAGACTTTGCTGGAGAAGTTTTGTTGCTTTTTAGTTTTGCAGCAAAATAGGACACAATGGAATTGCGATCGGCGTTTGCGTCGTAACATGGAAAGCTATGGCCCAATCGATCCTAATGTCGAGTCCGAGGAGTATTGGTCCCTATTCTTTCAGCAACAGTATCAGAATCACGGTTCCCAAAATCATCTTTTCCGTGGGCATTTATACGCTTATTTGCAGGAACCTTGCTACTGGGCTGCTGCCGAAATCTATCAAAAATATCAAGCTAAACTAGATTATCAGATCGAAGACTACTTTAACGAAGGAATTCTTGGTTTTGAGGCTATCTTAGCTGACTTTAAGCCTTTATTCTCCACTCGCTTCGATAATTTTGCCACTCAGAGGATTAAATATCGCTTAATCGATCGCATCCGTCAGATTAGTCAAGCATTCGGCCATAATACTTGGAGCCTACTACTTAATTCTACCGGAGCGCGTCTCAGCCAAGCTCTCCTGGCGAGGGGATTAGTGGGGGAAACTCTCGAAAATTACCTTTTAGCTTGGGATTACTATAAAGAAATTTATGCCCAGGCAAAAATAAAAACCGATGGTAAAATTCAGGAACCTAGTCCAGAAATCTGGCAAAAAATCGCCGCTGCTTATAACTCGGATAGCCACTCTACCATCAAAATCAATTCTGCGACAATTACCCGATGGTTAAAGGATGCGGGACAAGCTATTTCTGATTATTTATTTCCCCAAGGAAAAACAATTTCCTTACAGCAACCTTTAGGGGGTGGGGAAAGTAGCACGAGGGAAGAAATGATCGAAGATACTCTCCATAATAACCCTTGGCAGCAATTAGAAGCGGCGGAAAATTTTCGCGAGTCGCAACAAAATCACCAAAAAATTCTAGCTTGGTTACGCGCAGAAATTTCACAGATTTGTCAGCAGCCGCAACAGGCAAAACTGCATCCGCAAATTCAGTTAATTCTAGAGATGACTTATGGTTCAGGGTTGGGACAAGTGGCAATTGCCGCTAAGATTACAGAAATCACCACGGTGGTTATCAAACAATATCAGGTTTCTAGGGAACTGGATAAAGTTTATCGTCACCTCGCTAAAAAGTTTTTACCCTGGGCCAGCGAAAACCTGCATATTTCTTTCCAGTCTCACGATAGAGAAGTTATTAGTAAGGCAATAGAACCATGGCTAACATACTACTATCAAACCAGCGCAACAACTCAGGAGGATTAATTATGGTTAATGATTGGTTAGAACTAACTCCTGATAGCATTTGGCTAGAAATACCCGCAGATATTCAAGAGATAAGTTGGGCAAAAAGTGCCAGTTTTACTGATGCCAGTATTCGTCAGAGATTTTATATTAATTATCTCTGTCAACAAGTTATTTTTAACTATCTACAGTCAGGGATGCTTGGGGTTAGCTTAGTAGAAAATCAAGAGGATTTCTGGCAACTAGGAGTTAATGGTTTTACCGTTAAATTAGGCGAAAAGTCAGTAATAGTTATTGCCAGCGAAACTCTGGATCTAGAAGCGATCGAAATTCCTCAAGAATGGGTAGATATTCCTCAATTAATTGGTGATTATTATCTAGCGGTACAGGTAAACACTGCCGAAAGTCATCTAAGAATTTGGGGTTATACTACCCATAAAGATATTAAGGAAAAAGGACAATATATTAAGCGTAATCTTAACTACTCTCTACCGAGAAATCAACTGCAATCAGGATCAGATTCTTTGGATTTATGGGGAGAGTGTCAATTACAAGCAGTTAAGATTGAACGGGAAAAGATGGAAGAAAAACTATCTTTAGATAGATTGACAACCTTACTAGACATCTTAGCTAATCCTCAGTTAATCTTTCCCAGAAAAGCCGTTACTTTTCAAGAATGGGCAGCAGTTATCGTCAATAGTAACTGGAGAAAAATTTTAATTACCCGTCGGCAAAAATCCCCCGTCAAGTTAACCAATTGGTTTACTGATAATTTCCCCATTGATTGGCAAAGTATTCTCAATTTTAGCTCACTGTCACTGGTTCCAGCTTTCAAAAATACAGAAATTAAACGCATCAAAGATTTAGGAGTAGAATTACTGGGAAATCCCCTCGCTTTGATGATTACTATCGCTAAAACTGAAGAAGTATTTAGCCTGCAAGCGACTGTTTACCCCACCGGAGAAACAAGCACTTTACCCCCCCATTTAAAATTAACTATTCTCACCGAAACTGGTCAGGTTTTTCGAGAAGTAATTGCCACAGATAACGATGAATTTATTCGTTATCGATTTGATGCTGAATTGGGGGATAAATTCTTTATTGAAGTGGCCTTAGAATCGGCAAGAGTAACCGAATATTTACAAGTATAAGCGAGGAAAAACTTAATGATTAAACTCCTAACTCTCGAACTAGATGGCACATTTGATCGGGGATTTAAAGTAAAATTAGAAATTCGTCCCGATCTTAATTCTCGTCCCCAAACTGTGATCAAAGCAAGGCTACCAGCTAATTTAGAGTTATTAACTCTTTACCGTCAATGGCAACGTCACTATAGTGAATTAGAGGGATTTTTTAAAGTCTTAAAAGATAGCAATCCCCAACAAATTACCAATAGTTCTCAGCAGAGTTTAGTCTTTAAAAACTGCCAAGAAAAAGCCAAATTATTTGAGGATAACTTAAACAAATGGTTGAATAATAGCCCAGAATTTGAACCGATTAAAACCGCAATTCTGCGCTCTGGCAATAACTTTCGTATCTGGTTACAAACCGATAATATTTGGCTGCAAAGATTCCCCTGGGAAAAATGGGAAATCCTCCAAAATACTGGCGCAGATATAGCCATTATTGTCTCGGAATACGATACCTTAACCAGACAATTAAAAAATCATGAAAAAATTCGGATTTTAGCCATTTTAGGCTATGCCACCGACTTAAGATTTCTCGAAGAAGATCGCAAAACTTTAGACGATATTGCGGGAAAAGCAGGAGCCGAAATTATCTGGGAAAAAGCCCCTCACCCGCAAAAATTAAATCAGTTATTGCGTCAAGAAACTTGGAATATTCTCTTTTTTAGCGGTCATAGTGCCAGTACAGAAGATGGCCAAGATTGCGAAATTCAACTAACAGAAACTCATAAATTAAAGATAGCTGATTTTAGCTTTTCCCTGGGAGAAGCTACTAAAAACGGGTTAAAGTTAGCGATATTTAACTCCTGTGATGGTATCGGTTTGGCACAACAACTATCACGGGAAAAAGGGATGGCATTACCCCATCTAATCTTTATGCGCGAGAAATTACCCGATCCTGTTTCTCCCAAATTTCTGCAATACTTTTTAACCGCTTTTACCAATAATAAATCTCTCTATAGCGCCGTACATGAAGCCCAAAAAAATCTCCACGATGACTGGGAAAAAGACTATCCCTGTGCCAGTTGGCTGCCCGTAGTTTGCCCCAATCCCACCGAAGAACCCCCCACTTGGCATAGTTTCAGTAACTCCCCTCAAAAACAACAAAATTGGCGACGATTTGCTCTAACTTTCGGTTTAGGTTTAGCCGTAGCCATGACAGTCTTGGCAATAAGAGAAACAGGAATTTTAGAACCCTTAGAATTAAATATTTATGATCGCCTGATGCAACTAAAACCCAAAGATAAACCCGATGAAAGATTATTAATTATTACCATTGATCGCCAAGATTGGGAATATCAAGATCGCATGGGTATGAAAAGACCAACAATACCAGGAAGCGATCAAAAACGTTCCCTCGCAGGAGAAGCATTATCGCAGCTTTTAAATAAATTACTGCCCTACGAACCGCAAATTATCGCCTTAGATATCCTCCGTCCCATCGCTGCCAGTCAAGATTATCCACCCCTAGCCAAACAATTACAAAATACTCCTAATTTTATCTCGATTTGTAAGTTTAATAATTACCCACAACCAGACGGATTTCCCCCACCCCCGGAACTGCCAAAAAATCAGAGTGGTTTTAGTAACATAGTCCCAGACGAAACCATTGCCGGAGTTCCCCGAATTCGTCGTTTTTTATATCAGGCAAAACTCGATCGCACCTCTCCCTGTCTTCCCCCGGATTCTTTGGCCAAAGTTGACTCAATGTCCTGTAATTTTAAAGATTATGCTCCTAGTTTTAGTCTCCTAATTGCCAAACGATATCTAGAATCCCAGAATCAAGATTTTGACTGCAATAAACTGCAGCGGGGAATTCTAGAAATTAATATCGGGGATACTCATCTCGGTGACTGGCTGCAATCCAACCGCGGCCCCTACAGAACCAGTCAATCCGATACCCGATCCGGCCGTCAAGTTATGCTCGCTTACCGTCGAATCGCCGATAATGGCATCGATGCAATCATCAAAATTGCCCCGAAAAAATCTCTCCGACAGGTTTTAGATCTGCGTTTTAATTCCGAATCAGTCCGGGAAAAAATTGTCCTGATTGGAGTAACAGAACCCGGGATCGATGATTTTTTAACCCCCTTTAGTCGCAACCCATCGGAAGCAATTCCGGGGGTTTATTTGCACGCGCACGCAGTCAGTCAAATTCTCGATACAATGACAGGAAAACGTACCTCGATC
Source organism: Microcystis sp. T1-4 (assembly GCF_000297435.1). GTDB lineage: Bacteria > Cyanobacteriota > Cyanobacteriia > Cyanobacteriales > Microcystaceae > Microcystis. Next base: position 17,730 of record NZ_CAIP01000398.1, read on the forward strand.
GCTTTCTGGAATCCCCTACAGGAGGCTTTCTGGGTGCTGGGTTGGTCCCTGGTGGGGGGATTATTAACGTGGCGTTTTCTTCGGGTAAAAACGATACTTTTGACAGTGGCGATCGCTGTGATTTCCCTTACTGGTATCGGTTGGCTTCTCTTTAGTTATTTCGGTCTCTGGGTTCCGATTATTCCCCCAGCGATCGCACTTCTCACCACCTCCGGTATCTTCTTTTTTCTTCGTTCTTACTACTTAAAATAGCAAGGTAAGGCTTGCTGAAAAAGTACGGGCGAAGCATTCGGATAGAAAATCTCCGGTTTCACCGATAGGTTATTGCCCGAATGCTTCGCCCCTACAGGACCCGGGCCGATGAAGACGCAAGGTTTTGAAGCACGATTCTCTCAAAATCTTGCACCTGTTTCACGAGAAAAACGACAAAACTCTTACCTTGCCTACATTTCACATTTATTCAGCAAACCCTAGGTAACAACAATGATCAAACCTTCGATCGCCCTCATCCTTCTTTTCTCCCTACTGCCTCAACCCGGGTTAACCCTTATCACCCCGGCTGCCGGAAATATTTCTAATCATCCCATTCTGACGGCACAGGGCGATCGGGAGCTTACCGAGGAGCAATTCCTACAACGAGTCACCGTTCGGATTACTAGCGAGACAAATCGGGGATCGGGGACGATTATCGCTAAAAAAGGCGATAATTACCTTATCCTAACCAACGCCCACGTTACCCGCAACACGAAAACCCTACAGGTACAAACTTACGACGGCCACAGCCGTGCGGCCCGCATTGTCCCCAATTCCCTATCGGAGAATCAAGATCTCGCTCTGCTGGAGTTTAGCGATACCCGGGACTATTCGATCGCCACCATCGCAGAGTTTACCATCAATCAAAACAGCATCGGTTTAGAAGTGGTGGCCGCGGGATATGTTGCCGAAACGGGACAGTATCGGACGACAAAGGGAACCCTCGAACAGGTGAGCGATCGACCCCTCCGGGAGGGCTACAGCGTCGGTTATAGTGGCGATATCGTGCAGGGAATGAGTGGCGGCGGCATTTTTGTCGAGCGGGATTTAATCGGCATTAACGGGCGATCGGCCCATCCGATTCTCTCTAACTACATCTACGAGGACGGTACAAAACCCACAGACGCAGAAATCCAACAGATGAGAGCGGTTAACTGGGGCATTTCTATCAATACCCTATTAACCTACATCCGTCCCGAAATCCTCAGCGCCTATAACCTACCCCTACCGCCGGTGAACCCCGATATAGAAACCACCGCCCCTACTGACTATATCGCCGAATTAGAAACGAAAGCGAAGGGTTTCACCGTCCGGATTGATAGTACGAGCGGTGGAAACGGTAGCGGTGTCATTATCGCTAAAAAAGGGAATATTTACACGGTTTTAACCGCCGATCACGTCCTTTGCGGAGAAATGGCACGCACCGACAGCTGTGCTGATTACACCTACACCGTCGTCACCAGCGACGGCAAAACTCGAAACATCGAGAAAAGCACCATTATTCGGCAGGAAGGGGTAGATTTAGCAGTTTTTCAGTTTGAAAGCCTGGACAATTATCCCGTTGCGGAAATAGCGAATTATAACCCAAATACCGGTGATTTTGTTTTTGCCGCAGGCTTCCCCAAAATTGGCGACAATCCCTCGAAATGGTTGTTTAGTGGCGGTAGAATTATCGAGAAAGAAACGGGATTACTACTAACCCGCCAAAGTCCTTTAAGCAATGAACAAGGAGGAACATTACAAAGTGTTGCTTCTTTAACCGGAGGGTATGAATTAGTTTATACCAGCATCACATTTGGGGGCATGAGTGGCGGTGCAGTCTTAGACTCCCAGGGGAGAGTAATAGGGATTCATGGACGTTCAGAAGGAGCAGGGGGGGGGAAAATTCAGTTAGGGTTTAGTTTAGGGATTCCCATTAGCACTTTTATCGGATTGCAAGAAAGATTGAAGGTAAAACCGCAATTATTAACCACTGCTCAACCCCAAGTTAGTCCGCAACAACAACAAGAAATTATTAAAGCGATTGATAGTATTATTGTTCCTAATACCAATGCGAAGGCGGATATTTGGATAGAAAGGGGAGGACAATTATGGCGGTTAGAAAGGTATGAGGAAGCAATTAAAGCCTTTGATGAGGCGATTAAGCAAAATGACCCCGATAATGTCTATTTAGCCTGGTATGGGAAGGGATTAGCGTTAGGTTATTTAGGG
>NZ_CAIP01000397.1 GCF_000297435.1 Microcystis sp. T1-4
CCCGATGTAATTGTCGAGATTCTCTCCGATTCTACGGCCAATATTGACCGCAATAACAAGAAAATTCTCTATCAAAATACCTTTCGCACTCCTAATTATTTTTGGTTCGATCCTAATAGTTTAGAATTGCAGGGATTTAGACTAATTGAGGGACAATATCAAGCCATTTCTCCCAATGAACAGGGTTATCTGTGGAGTGAACAGTTAGGATTATATTTAGGCATATTTGACCGTAAACTGCGTTATTTTACCGCCGATGGTCAATTAGTCCCCACTCCTCAAGAAGCGGAATTACAGCAACGACAGGCAAAAGAACAGGCTATTTTAGAGAAAGAACAGGCTCTTTTAGAGAAAGAAAGGGAACGACAAGCTAAGGAAAAATTGGCCCAAAAATTGCGAGAATTAGGCATCGATCCCGATACAATTTAGGGGAAATATTATTTTCTAGTAACTATGGTGACAGCAGCGCCCCTAGTGGGTGTAATTATGGGTAGTGATTCCGACTTACCCACCATGAAAGAAGCGATCGCAGTTTTAGAGGTTTTTCAGATTAGCCACGAAGTCGCCATCGTCTCGGCCCATCGTACCCCCGAAAAAATGTTTGAATACGGCAAAAACGCTCATTTAAGGGGAATAAAAGTGATTATCGCTGGAGCCGGCGGCGCTGCCCATTTACCCGGGATGGTGGCATCTTTAACCCCCTTACCCGTGATTGGAGTTCCCGTAGTCACGCGCACTTTACAAGGGTTAGACTCTCTCTATTCAATTGTACAGATGCCCGCAGGCATTCCCGTGGCCACAGTGGCGATCGGTAATGCCAAAAATGCCGGACTTTTAGCGGTTCAAATTCTCGCCACTGGTAATGCTGATCTTTTAGAGCAAGTTATCGCCTATCGTCAATCCCTCACCGATTCCGTCCTCGAAAAACAAAGCAATCTTCAACGACTAGGCTATCAAGACTATCTAGAGCAGAGTTCACCTAAGTAGGGTAGATTGAGAAAAGATTAAGTAACAAATTATGAAGTAATTATGCGTTGGATCACCGCTTGTGTATTGAGTCTATTGCTCTTTTTTGCCCTACCCATAGCGGCTTATGCCGATAGCCCGACTATTAGCGAAGAACAGATTAGAGAAGGGGAAGTTATCGCCGAAAAAGCCCTAGAAGCCACAGAAAAAGGGGATTACGCCCAGGCCGAAAGCTATTGGACCCAATTAGTCGCCAAATTCCCCACTAATCCCGCCGTCTGGAGTAATCGCGGCAATGCCAGAGTCAGTCTCAATAAATTAGAGGATGCGATCGCTGATTTTAACCAAGCGATCGCCATTGCCCCCGATGCCCCCGATCCCTACCTCAATCGCGGCACCGCTTTAGAAGGAGAAGGCAAATATCAAGAAGCGATCGCCGATTATAATAAAGTTTTAGAACTAGATCCCAATGATGCCTTTGCCTATAACAATCGCGGCAACGCTGAGGGCGGTTTAGGGGACTGGGAAGCCGCCGTCAAAGACTATCGCCAAGCCACTCAACTAGCCCCGAATTTTGCCTGGGCGCAAGCTAATCTGGCCCTGGCCCTGTACGAATTGGGCAGATATCCGGAAGCAGTCCAAAAAATGCGGAATATTGCCCGCAAATACCCCATGTTTCCCGATGTCAGAGCCGCCTTAACCGCCGTTTTATGGAGCCAAGGACAACAGGGAGAGGCGGAAAGCAATTGGGTAGCCGCCGTCGGCATGGATACCCGCTATCAAGACCTCGATTGGGTAAAAAGCGTGCGCCGTTGGCCGCCAAATATGGTTCTAGCCTTAGATAAGTTTCTTAACTTAAAGTAAAGAAGGACTAAATAGCAATTTTTCTGGCAGTAGCGGGACTCAGAGGCAAATTATCTGGAAATCGGCGACTAAGATACAGTTGAGATGTGCTGGGTTGTACTGCATTTAAACTGCGTCGGGGAATTTTTAGTACAAATGCTCGAACTTCCTCGACCCAGATATGGTTAAATTATCATTTCTGGACGACCGGCTACTGTTCCCCGTTCCCCAAAAAGAAAACTTTGCACCTTACCATTAAGATAACTGCTGTATCTGCAATGGCCTTTTTTACTCTCACTCACATTAACCATGACCGAGCCAACCCAATTAAACTATCACGATACCTATTCTTGTCCCGTCTGTCGCCATGGTAAAATTGCCGCTTTACCACTAATGGAAGCCTATGCTTGTAACTTTTGTCAACACATTTTTACTGCTAATTTAGAACAACAGGTTTTAAAAATGGCCGATAGTCAATTACCCTTAACTTGGTATTGGAATGGTAAGTATTGGCAGGGTTTACCGAGAGAAGGAATGGAGATGGCAGGTTTTTACTTAATTATCGGTTTAGGATTTGTGATTTTTCCCACGGCAATTGTGGCTACGGGGGCCTATCTTTTTCCTCCAGTCGAGGGGAGTCCTTTGTCATGGTTGCCTCTATTTTGGTCGATTTTAACCTTTGTTTGCCATGGTATTTGTTTACTCTGGTTAATTATCGAATATTATCAGTTTCCCGTTAATATGTATCTGCGGGCCTTGGCTCGTCGTTGGCAAAATTCTGTCGTCACTAGATTATTATCCTAGTAGTGATTCAATCCCAGACAGGGGAGTAGGAAGTGGGGTGTAGGGTGTGGGGATAAAAAATCTGATAACTGATAACTGATAACTGATAACTGTTCCCTAAATTATCCCCAAAGGACAAAATTGACCCGATAATTCTAGTTTATTGTTTTGCAGCAGATATAAACCGTATTCAATTCCTTCTACTACTGCTTGATAGGAAGCTTCCAAAATATTACTAGACACTCCCACGGTAGTCCATCTTTGTTGACCGTTACTTGACTCGATTAAAACCCTAGTTTTCGCTGCCGTCCCCGAACCACTATCGAGGATTCTCACTTTATAATCGGTCAGGTGAAAGTTAGCAATTTCGGGATAGAATTTGACTAAAGCCTTTCTTAAAGCTCGATCTAAAGCGGCCACCGGTCCGTTACCCTCGGCCACTTCTAATAAATCTTCCTCTTTTACCCGTACTTTAATTGTAGCGATCGCATTACCACTATCCCGCAGCATATCACAATAAACTTGGAATCCTTTTAATTCAAAAAGGTGGCTTCTCTGTCCCAAAGCTTCCCGCATTAATAACTCAAAACTAGCTTCGGCTGCCTCAAATTGATAACCCTGACTTTCCAAGATTTTTAAACGTTCCAAAATTTGCCGGCAGGTGGGATCATCTTTATTTAAATCGATGCCAAAACTGCGCGCTTTCGCTAACACATTACTTAATCCCGATTGGTCAGAAATGACGATGCGGCGCTGATTCCCGATCGCTTCTGGGTTAATATGTTCGTAGGTGAGGGGATTTTTCGCCACCGCAGAAACGTGAATACCACCTTTATGGGCAAAAGCGGAACGTCCGACGAAGGGAGCATGATCATCTGGGGCTAAATTGACCATTTCGCTGATTTTTCGGCTAGTTCCCGTCAATCGGCCTAATTGATTTTCTTCTAGGCAAGAAAAGCCCATTTTTAACTGAAGATTGGGAATTAAAGTACATAAATTGGCATTGCCGCAGCGTTCCCCATAACCGTTAATTGTGCCTTGAATCATGCGTGCGCCCTCGTTAACTGCCGCTAAGGAGTTAGCCACGGCGGTTCCTGCGTCATTATGAGCATGGATGCCTAATTTAGTCCCATTTTCGTTATCAGGATCGATGCCCAATTGCTCCCGCACTTTCTCCACAATCGGGGCGATTTCTTGGGGTAAAGTGCCACCGTTGGTATCACAGAAAACTAACCATTCGGCCCCAGCAGCTAGGGCGGTTTTGAGGGTTAAAAGGGCGTATTCGGGGTTATTTTTGTAACCATCAAACCAATGTTCGGCATCATAAATGACTCGTTTTCCCTGACAGCGTAGATACTCGATCGTATCTCCTATCATGGCTAAATTCTCCTCCAGACTGGTTTTTAAGCCCTCTGTGACGTGCATATCCCAAGATTTGCCGAAAATTGTCACCCAACGGGTTCTAGCGGCGAGAATGGCGGTTAACATCGAATCTTCCCGGGCCTCGATATGGGGGCGACGAGTGGAACAAAAAGCGACTAATTCCGCTTGTTTTAGGGGTTCTTCCTGCATTTTCCAGAAAAATTGACCGTCCCTAGGGTTTGCGCCCGGCCAACCGCCTTCGATAAAAGGAATACCCATTCTATCTAATTCCCTGGCGATTTTAATTTTATCTTCTAGGGAGAGGGAAATACCTTCTCGCTGGGCCCCATCCCGGAGAGTAGTGTCATAGACCCAAATGCGCTTACCATTGTTCATAGAAATAGTCAATAAGTGTTAATATTAATTAATAACTGTAGCCACTTAAAATCACGTCCCTAATGCCTAGAATAACAGTTTACGGTCAAACAATCACCTGCGATCGAGGTGCAAATCTCCGCCGCGTATTATTAAAACATGACATTTCTTTGTATAACGGCGGTTCCCAGTTGATCAATTGTCGCGGCATCGGCAGCTGTGGAACCTGTGCGGTGGCAATTGTGGGCGAAGTTTCTGCTATCAATTGGCAGGAAAAAGCGCGTCTTTCTTTACCTCCCCATAACCCCGATAATCACCGTCGTCTTGCTTGTCAAGTCAGAGTTTTTGGTGATATTGAAGTGACTAAATACGATGGTTTTTGGGGACAAGGAGACTCAGTGATCACTGATCACTGAGCAGTTTTGAGTTTTCAGTGAACAGTATTAAGTGTTAAAGTGTTAAATTATTAACTGGCAAGTTCGCAGCCTTCTTTTCACTGATTACTGATGACTGATTACTGCGGGTCGATCTCCTATCTGTGACTTTCCCTCACCTATAGGTGAGCAGCAGCAGTTATTCAAAGAGGACGCAGGCAATCATTAGTGTCAACTTAAGGAAATAGCCGCCCAAATTTGTTGAGAGAGAGCATCCCTTTGCCTGTGTCGTTTACTTTCAGCTTTAACTAAGCCAAAAAGTTGAGCTCCGTCGGCTAAATAACTTAGCACATTGGCTGAATGCTGCCACTATCATCATTATCTTACTGGCCAATTGCACTTTTTGCTCTGGGGCGATTTTGAGTCTTCTTCTTAACTGCTCTAGGGTTGAGCCATCTGCTATCCAGATAGCAGTAAATTTTGGTCTAACTCTTGGCCATCGGGCTTTTCTCGGCAGATTTTGCGGTTTTTCCTGACTTTTCTCTAACACCTGTTTGAGCAGAACTGACCAGATTTCACAGGGTAAGTGGATCAAGCGTTTGGAGACAGCTTGTTTACTTACTTCTCAAGGCTTTACCCATAATAATCCTTCTTCTTTTAAGACTCTTACTGCTTCACTTAATCCCGCTATTTGACAATAGACTAAGCTCAATACTAAAGGGACCATTACTGGTGGATTTAAAAGCCTATTTCTCATTAATTTCTCATGATTTACCTGGAGATATTTTAAGGGAGCAAATAAAGTGGGTGTTAAGTATTGAGTTAATTCTTCTACCATGGGAGGAATTGCCAAGGTGGGTGACTGACATTAACGGCGTAAGTCGGGATTCCCCTCTTTTTTCGCTCGTTGCTTAGAGTGCGTTTCCCCTGACTCACCTCTGATTTCTCTGGGCTATTTTACCATTTTTTACTTCCTTTCTCTGGGATGATCAGCTACTCTTGATCATTCAGCTTCTTGCTTAAGTTGACACCAATGACCGCGGGAGCCCAAAATGTCCTCGAGATATTTCGACCAAATTGAGATGCACAACCCAGAAACCATCACCTCTATATATTGTTACATTCCCCAAGATGTTTTGACGAAAAAGCTTCCTTGTAGAAACTACGATTGAGAACATTTTCAATACTTGATTTTTTCTGAGAAAAAAAATTACGATTCTTCACCTTGATAAAAATCAATCATACTAAATTCGGTTATTAAAAACTGATTATCTATTACCTCTTTTGCCTTTTGCCTATTGCATGAGTGCCTGTCCTCATAAGTAGCCTATACTCAACGGATTGAGTCTCATTGTCGCTATAGTCCCCACGGGGAATCGGTGTTAAGCAATATATTAGTAAAAATTATCAATTGAATGTTAAGAAGTGCAAAAAGTGGGATAAATTTTCTTTTGCCTGTTAGCTGCACTGAAAAAATGGGCATACTATAGGGATGTAGTGGGTTGTACAGTCTTAACTGGCTCTATTCCATGTCATCAGCAAACGAGAAACTTCCTACCAAGCTGTCTTCCTTTGCCCAAAAGTTAGTGCAATCGGGTTATGTCACGATCCCGCAACTACAAAAGGCAATGATCGAGAGGCAGAAAAGTCATCTACCTCTAATCGAAATTTTACCCCTGATCACCGGCCGTCCTTTACCCAAAGAGGTACTGGCATACTACCGACTCGAACAACTGTCAAAATTAAAAGCCAAGTATGGGGTAGAATATCTTGACCCTGAAAGTGAGACCCTCGACTGGAGAGAAATCGAGAATCTGTTTCGCACGCTCCTTCCCTTGGAAATTTGCCGTCGTTATCGGATCCTGCCCCTACAAAAACAGCAATCCGCTGCCAATGTCCTGCACCTAGCCATGGTGGATCCGGCTAATCAGGAGATTCTCGATGATTTACGTCGTATCCTCCGAGATCAAGAATTGCAGTTTGAACGTCGTGTCATCGATCGAGCAGATTACCATAAATTGGTCGAAATCTATCATTCTCGCCAAGAAGAAGCCCTATCTAGCCGTTTTCTTCCCGAAGAACAAGAGCTAGAGACCATAGTTGACATAACCAGCCTTTTTGAAGATGGCCAATCTCTCCCCCATCCCCAGCACAAATTAGCCGACAAGGATCTCGGTCTGATTCAACAGGCCAATCAAAGGATGATCGTCAGTGTCGTTAATAATATCCTGCTTCAAGCCATCGAAAGTAAAGCCACGGAAATTCACCTAGAACCCCAAGAAAATCAATTAACTGTCCGTTTTCGCCAAGATGGTCTCCTGCGTTCTGCCTGGGAACCGATTTCTCCAGAAGCGACCCCAGGGATTATCTCACGGTTTAAAATTCTGGCTAACCTCGATGTCAGCGAAAAATCGCGACCCCAACAGGGAAAAATGACCATAACTTTTTCCGGTCGCAAAATAGATTTTCGTCTCCACACCCTACCCCGTCCACAGGGAGAAAAAATTCTCCTGCGGGTTTTTGATTCTCGATCGCCACTTTGGCTCCTCGATGAGTTGATTACTAGCCAAGAAACCTGTAAACTGGTACGCACCATGATCGATCGCCAGGCGGGGTTGATTCTGCTCACCGCACCGGCCGGAGGCGGTTGTTCCACCAGTTTCTATTCTCTACTAGCCCATCGAAACCGGGGTGGGGTTAATATCGCTACCCTGGAAACCTCGATCGAACGCAGCCTTAACGGTATTACCCAAGTGGAAATCGCTGATGGTCAAGGCCGAGATTATGCCTCGATTTTGCCCTCTTTGCGCCATCAAGACCTGGATATCATCGGCATCGATCGCCTGGCGGATTCTGCCACCCTTACCCATGCCCTAGAAGCGGCTTTGACTGGACATTTAGTTATCTCTAGTTTACCCCTCAATGATGCCTTTGCCGCGATCGCTCGCCTCCATCAATTAGCGGAGCCGGCCCTAGTGGCTGATAACCTAATTGGAGTGATCAATCAAAGACTGGTGCGACGGGTTTGTCCGGTTTGTCGGCTGAAACATCAACCAAAAAGGGAGGAATTAGCTAAATTTGGTCTTTCTCCCGCCCAAGCTGCTCAATACAGCTTTTATAAAGCTAATTCCCTCACTGCCGAAGAAATCATCCAAGCGCGGGAAAAAGGCAGATTATGCCGTCATTGTCACGGCAGCGGTTATCATTGCCAGATTGGGGTCTTTGAAGTAATCACGATTACCCCTGACCTGAAAACTTGCATCGCTGGCAAGAAACCCGCCGATATACTCAAAAAAGCGGCAACACGGGCAGGATTCAAGTCTCTCCTCGCCTACGGTTTGGAATTAGTCCGCCAAGGTTATACTACCCTAGAGGAAATCGAGCGCGTCATGGCTGATCAATTAACTTTACCCTCCCTCTCTGCTGCCAATAATCCTGAGATTCCCCCGGATGTTTTCGGGAGAATCGAGGCGATCGAGCAGTTATTACAGGCTCTCAACCGTGAATTACAGTCACTAAAGCGAGAAATTAGCCTAAATTCGCCCATAGCTTCCCCTGAGAGCGCAAATCCAACTACTATCGACCAGGAGTTGCCTGATTTGACTAATCCAGTCCTTCCTTCCCGAAACTGGTCATCGGACAAAGAAGCGATCGTTTCCGATGATCCTGTTTATGAGGAGTTAACCGACCCCGGCGATTGGGAACAGTTAAAACGGGAACTAGACCAGAATCAAGAACTGATCGTCTCCTCGCCAGTCGATACCTTTTTTCCTTCCGCCCTCGATCCTTGGTCTTAGTCGGGGAAAAGAATTAAAATTTAACCTGGACAATATTTGAGAACTAAAAAGTAATGACCACAGAATTAGAAACCAAAAAAGTTACTCCTACTCGCTGTTTAGTTGGTGCGGCAATTTCGGCAGCACTGGGGACAATTCTCTATTATCTCACGGCAGCGATCGGTCATTCTTTTTACTCAAAACCAATGGTTGCTCACAGTCCGATCGCCTTGAGAATTGGCAGTGCTGTCCGGACTTTAGTTTTTGGTTTAGCTTCTCTAGGAACCTTTATTTTTGTTTTTGTCACCATTGGTTTAATTCTTTTGGCTATCCAATTACTACTTAAAGGCCCTCAAAAAATATAAATTATGAATTATGAATTATGAATTGGAAGTGGGGAAGTGGGAAAGTGGGGAGCTTTTCAGTGTTGCCAAAGGCACGGCGTAGCCGTCCAGTAAACAGTAAACAGTGAACTGATAACTGATAACTGATAACCGATTAACGGACATTTTGAGCGGTAAAATCTTCGATGAGTTGTTCTAAAGCGGCCGAGGAGGCGCGGGTAATCAGAAAACATCTAAACTCTTGGCCTTGACTAAGATATTGGGAATAGGCCGCCTGTAAAAAAGGTTTATAGCTGGGGTTTTTGCGAATATAAACCTCAAAAAAGGCCAAAGATAGGGAATGGGCGTAACTATCGATCAGATATGGTGCTGGCAGGGTAAGATCGGCTACGGATTCGATCGCTTCGTTAATTCCCGCATCTAGTACCGAAAAATCAACGTGAGCTTGACCTTCAATCAGAGCTAAATATTTATTTTCAGTATTGAGCAGGGGAAAAGAGCGCACCTGTTCAAAAATAGCGGGGGTAGCGGGATCGTAGGTTCCTGCCGCCACAAAAGTGGGAATTTCGATCTTAGCCAGTCCTTTAGCCCCGAAAATACTCCAATTAAACGGATTAACCGCAAAAATCGCTTTTATTCTCGGATCGCGAAAGTTGTATTCTTCTCGGGGTAAATCCAAAGCACGACACTGCAGCAAGAGGGAGAGATTGAGAAAAGCTAATCTTCTTTGACAGTCCCGTTGTAAATTCTCGAAATCGATCGTCGCTCCACCTACAGCTAAGGCTGTATAACCGCCGAAGGAATGTCCAGCGACTCCCACATTATCTAAATCTAATTGCCCCTGAAATTCCCTAGCGTTGCGTCTTTGCAATTCATCGATCACAAAAGATATGTCCAATGGACGATTGACAAATTCGTTGCTATAAAAAACCATCCGCGATAAACCGGCGAGCAGATTCTGCACCTGTAGGGTATCGCTGCCGGGATGTTGGGGCATGGCAACGAGATAACCGTAACTAGCCCAATGTTCCGCTTGTCGGACAAAATCTTCAGGACGAGAAGCTAAACCGTGGGAAAAGACAATAACGGGGGTTTTCTCGGTTAATTGCCCCTTGGGTTTGACAATAATTAGATAAAGTTCCCTCTGACGACGGCTATCGGTTAAATCCAGCCGCATTTGTTCCACTTGTTGGGGTCCCAGTTGTCGGGGGTCGGTCATGGCGGTAAAATTAATTTCACCGGCCTTTTTAGCTTCTTTTAAGGATAATTGCGCCACCTTTTCCGTGAATACTGTGGTGGCTTTCAGGACGATATCGATCGCCCGGGCTAATCTTTGCACTCTGGTGACATCAATCTGCATATTAGTGGGCAGATTACGCAGCAGGTTAAGAATAGTTACCCCTTCCGGTTCAAAGGCTGATTTAACTAGGGCAGAACGCAGGGCAAATTTACCATTAATACCCCCTTGAATGGTGATCAGTTCCCCTAAAAGGGTTAGGATATCTTCCCCCATTCTGGTGTTAAAAAAGCGCGAGATCAGGACGGGATTAACTTCTTTACTTGTGGTTAAAGCTTGGCGAAATTCTTTTTGTTGTTCGGCGGTTGTATTACCTAAATATTGTCTTAGATTAGCGTCAATTCTGCCAGTTTTGGCAAAGTTTTCTAGGGAACTAATTTCTAGGGTACGACTAAAGGGCACTAAGATAAAAGTGATTCTCTCGGCCGAGAGGACAGGAAAGCTAGTCAGTATCGTTCCTAAGCAACCCAGAGCGATTGAGCGGCTAATTTTGGCTAATTGCAACAAGTTTTTCTGCTCCTTTTCTTCCTGCGATCTTATTCCTCCTGGATTATAACAGTAACCTAGCAGTTTTTAACGGTTTTCTTGTTTGATTATCAACAAAAGTTATCAATTTACCTTGATCGATAATCTTGACCTAGAATAAGTACCTGGGCAAAATTAATTATACATATCTCACTACTTTTTGCATGAGTGTATGAGTGCCTATCCTAACCAAGAAATTAATTTTCTACGACTACTTAATAGGTAACAAGTCTCGAAAATTTCCATCTTGCCGATTTCAAGATTTCAGGGTAAAAATGCCAAAGTTGCCACCACTTTCACACCAAATTCTTCCTCAAAAACAGGTTTTTTATAGTCTAAACTCCATAATTCTAAAGCACAATCATCTTCAGCATTATTGGGAAAAAGATGCAGATGTAGGGTTCTATACTCAGGATCGTACTTACATTCAATCTTTTTAATCGCTCCTATTTGTCGTCGATCTAAAGCCACAGCCAAGCGCAGTATAGCACTTAAATGTCTGATCATATACTGATAGTATTCCGTTAATTTCATAAAATCATCGTGTCTTTTCTTCGGTTTACTTTTGCGGTGATAACGAGCGATATTAGCGATAACTTCTAACTCTATTTCTGTATAGCCCAACAGTTCACCATTGCGAATTAAATAATAGGAATGTTTATGATGGGCCGCATGACTAACATATAAACCACTATTATGTAAAATTGCCGCCGCCCATAATAGATCTTTAGCCTCCTGATTCCAGGAATGTAATTGACCTTGAGTTTGCTCGAACAAAGACAGGGAAAATGTCGCTATTCTCTCAGCAGATTCTAAATTAACTTGATACTTTTTGCCTATTTTCAAGACACTGCGCTGGCGGATTTCACTCTGATAAAGTAACCGATTATCAATTAACCCGTGGGTCAGCATCCAATCGACGATTACCCCTTCTCGCAAGGCCCTTTCACAGAGAACTAACTTATCAACATCTAACATGGTCATCGCTTCCAAAAGCACGATCGAACCGGCTAGAATTATCTCGGCCCGTTTATCGGACATCCCCAGAATTGCCAGTCTTTGGTGATAGTCCAAAGTGGCGAAACGTTTGACTAATTCTTTGACATCTTTGCGGGTTAATTGATAGCCATTTAAAGGATTGGGAATTTCCCCCAATTTCTCCAAAGCATGGATAGTCATCAAAGTTTCGATCGTCCCAGAAGTTCCCACTAACCGCGGCACTTCTCCCAGCTGTAAATGATGTTTAATTTCCTCTACTGCCCGCTCTAACATTCCGCGGGTGTATGCCCTTAAATAGGCCAATTCTGTGGTACTAATGGGATCGGTGGTCATGAAATCCTGGGTCAAACGCACCGCGCCGATTTTGGTACTACTAAGAAAGCGAATTTCTTGACTATCAGCTAAGATTAATTCCGTGGAACCGCCACCGATATCGATAATAATATGGGCTTGATTTTGGAAATCCATCCCCGAGACGACACCGAGATAAATCCGGCGCGCTTCCTCCTGTCCAGAGATAAGATTTACAGAAATACCGACTTCTTTCTCGATTAAAGCCAAAAATTCGTCACCGTTGGCCGCTTCCCGGGTGGCGCTGGTGGCGACGGCAATAATCTGATCCGCATGGAGACTAATAGCTAAATCGTGACAGCGTTTTAAAGCGGCGATCGCTCTTTCCATGGCTACTAGGGTTAATTTACCGGTTTTCCGATCTCGATCGCCGAGACGAACTGTATCCTTTTCTCGGGCAATAATCGTAAAAGCAGGTAAAGACGGTTCAATTTCCACCACTACCATGTGAACCGAATTCGTACCAATATCGATCGCCGCTAGGATTTGGGCATCGGGGACTTTTGCCAGGGGAGCTAGTCCCTGATCGGGTGTAACTTGATTAGAAATATTCACCATCGCTTATCAGTGATCAGTTACCAGTCGGTGGATAGGGGTTAGGGAAAAGGGCAAATAACCTTATCGAGCATCGGCAGCTAACTCCGCTGCCGCTGACACCCGATCGATCGGGGTTGGTCTTATTATCCCTCTAATTGTCCGCCTCGGCGCCGCAATTTTAGCTTTGTATAGCAGTTATCGAAAATTTGGGTTGAAAACCCCGTGGTAGAACGACGGCTTTTCTTGCTTCTTAATAGAGTATCTGAGAACTGCCAAAGGCTTAGATCCCACAGAAGAAACAGAATAACCAGGAGACCAAAGAGCATCTTTCCCCTCTGGTTTAGGATAGCCAGCTTGTCCATGCCTGGGACTAGAAACCCATTTTATCCTAAATCCTGTTTAAAAAGTATAGGATAGTGGGGTGTGGGGAGAAACAATTCATAACTTGAGAGTGATCAAAATTCTCCGTCGTCAAGCTTCCCAAGCTGAAAGTTTAGGTGACAGGGGAACCCGTTATCTCTACGAACAAATCCCCCTGAAAACCGAAGAAAGGGCCTATCATCTCAGTCATTTCTTAACCCGAGACAGTTTAACTGTTGCCTTTGTTGGTCATAGTGCCAATTAATAGCATCTGGGTCAATCATCTCCAATAGAGGGTCGAAGACTAGACTCTCTTTTTTTATGGCCATTTTCACCCCCTGGGGAACAGCTTATCTGTGGATTCCACTTTTTTCCACTTCTGTCACCCAGAATTATGGGACTGACATCACCCCAAACCCTCTCGTATTCTAAGGTTATCGACAGGAAAGAGAGGTAACAACCATGTTAGTCAGCCACCAAAATCCAACTTTTGTCCGTAACTACTTAATCGCAGTTATCTCCGTGGTGATGATGGGTGTGGGAGTTGCCGATCTCGTCAATAATCCCTCTCGAATCGCTCAACAAAACCGTCTTGATGGTTATGGTCGCTATGTTAGCGCTGGTTTGGTTAGCGGTGCGGTCAATAATATGCGTTAATTTGCCTCTGATTCTCAATCCTGTTGAAAAGGTGTGAGGAATTATGAATTATGAATTATGAATTATGAACTGGGGAGAATAAATAAAAATAAT
>NZ_CAIP01000396.1 GCF_000297435.1 Microcystis sp. T1-4
CCGGATGTAATTGTCGAGATTCTCTCCGATTCTACGGCCAATATTGACCGCAATAACAAGAAAATTCTCTACCAAAATACCTTTCGCACTCCTAATTATTTTTGGTTCGATCCCAATAGTTTAGAATTGCAAGGATTTAGACTAATTGAGGGACAATATCAAGCCATTTCTCCCAATGACCAAGGTTATTTATGGAGTGAACAGTTAGGATTATATTTAGGGATATTTGACCGTAAACTGCGTTATTTTACCGCCGATGGTCAATTAGTCCCCACTCCTCAAGAAGCGGAATTAGAGCAAAGACAGGCAAAAGAACAGGCTCTTTTAGAAAAAGAACAGGCTATTTTAGAGAAAGAACAGGCTATTTTAGAGAAAGAAAGGGAAGGTCAGGCTAAGGAAAAATTGGCACAAAAACTACGAGAATTAGGCATCGATCCCGATACAATTTAACTGAAGTGGCAAAAGTTCTGGAGAAAGTAAACCTAAATGAGAGGTCGTGAGAAAACTTATGAGTGATATTGAACTTCGGCAGTCAGTTTATGACCTTCTTTCATCCCTGAGAGGATTAGATGCGCTCAAAAAATTATTCTGGTCCGAGTTAAATTACGAGCGAGAAAATCAAACCCTGTCCCGACGCAATTGGCCAGATAAAGCAGTAGAAGCATTAGCAGAAGACCCAATTTTATTGGCTTCTGGGGGGGAAGATTTTCAGGTTATCTATGCTCGTCTCAACTCTAAGCAACTGCTGCTCAATTTAGAGCGTCTTGTCGTCACTCAACTGCTAAAAAACCATCCCTACACTCTCTTTATTTTCTCTGATTTCCACCAAGAACGGTGGCATTTTATCAATGTTAAATATGATGTTAAACAAGAAAAACGGCAAGTCTTGCGGCGAATTACAGTGGGTCCGGGGGAACAGTTACGAACCGCCACAGAACGCCTAAGTTTACTGGATTTAGATAATATTAGTTCCGAGTCTCCTTTAGCGATTCAGGAACGTCATGATGAAGCTTTTGATGTTGAGAAAGTTACTAAGAAATTTTTTGAACAGTATCGCTCGGTCTTTGAAAAAGTTGAGCAATTAATTACTAAAACTATCCCTAATGCTGACCAGAGAAGACTATTTACTCAGAAGCTATTTAATCGCCTGATGTTTATTGTTTTTATCCAGAAAAAGGGTTGGCTGAAGTTTAACGAACAAACAGACTATCTAGAAACATTATGGCAGGATTATCAGAATGATAACAGCACCTCGGACAAAAACTTTTATCATAATCGCTTGACTCATCTGTTTTTTACGGGACTAAATAATCCCCAACAAACGGATATTATTGGTATCAATAACGGTGGTTTTCTTCGGCAAATAATTGGCACAGTTCCCTATCTTAATGGGGGATTATTTGAACAGGATGAAGATGACCGCAATCCTAATATAATAGTACCCGATCAGGCGATCGATGTTATCTTACAGGGCCTTTTTAGTAATTTTAATTTCACTGTAACTGAGAGTACACCCCTTGATGTGGAGGTAGCAGTGGACCCAGAAATGTTGGGAAAAGTGTTTGAAGAATTAGTCACGGGAAGACATAAATCAGGTAGTTATTACACACCTAAACCGATTGTTTCTTTTATGTGTCGGGAGGCTTTGAAGGGATATTTAGGAGGCTATGAAGCCTTAGTTGATGAACATAATGTAGAGCAGATAAACGTTCCAAAAGCTCGTGATCTTTTGCAGAAACTGAGCGAAGTGAAAATAGTAGATCCTGCTTGTGGAAGTGGCGCTTATCTATTAGGTATGCTGCATGAACTACATTCGCTTACTCGTTTGCTTGACACCCGCGCTCAACTGGAAAATGCTCGTGATGATTACCACCGTAAACTCAATATTATTCAAAATAATCTCTATGGTGTAGATATTGATGAATTTGCGGTAAATATTGCTCGATTACGTCTTTGGCTATCACTAACTGTAGAATTTGACGGTGAGCATCCTGAACCGTTACCTAACTTAGATTTTAAGATTGAATCTGGTGATAGTCTCACTGCTCCTAATCCAGAGAATGTAGGACAGTACACTCTTCGAGGCCAGATAATTCGCCAATATAGAGATGCAAAAAACTCTTATCTGACAATGAGTGAAGGAGTTCAAAAGCAAATTTTCAAACAAAAAATCAATGAATTTAAAGCTGAAATTGCTTTGATAACCCATGGAAGTAATAAGGTTAACGGATTTGATTGGGCCGTAGAATTTGCTGAAGTTTTTTCACAAAAGGGGTTTGATATTGTCTTAGCTAATCCGCCTTATGGTGCGACTGTTGGTGACAGGGTGCGCGATCTCTATTTTGACCGTCTGACTGATGGCGCACAATCCAAAGATACTTATGGTTTATTCATGGCCCGTGGCTTGCAGTTGCTACGTTCTGGCGGTCAATTATGTTACATAGTTTCTGATACTTGGCGGACTATTAAAACTCACAAACCTTTAAGAAAGCTATTTCTTGAAAAGACCACTATTGCTCATTTTATCGATCTGCCTTCTTGGGTTTTTAATGCTACAGTTAATACTTGTATTTTGACCGTTGCTAAAAATACGGCATCTGAAAGCCATGATCTAATCGCCGCAGATTTGCGTAGCCTTCAAATCGGGGACTGGAATAAACTAACTGAGAACCTAGCTGCGATCGCTGCTCATAGTGTGGATTTACAAACGATAGATTATGCTCGTTATACTTATCCCCAATCTTTGATAGCTACTTATGATAACTTGTCACTTTTCATCGGTTCACCCAAGCTTTATCAGTTGTTGAGCAATAGTAATTTTTCTCGCTTGGGGACAATAGCTGATGTAAAAGTAGGACTTCAAACGAGTGACAATGATTACTATCTTCGTAAACGTAGAGGAGCAAGGGGAAGTTATGAAATATTAGACGAGAGTAAATTACTTACTGATGCTGATATTGCAGGCTTAAGTGATGATGAAAAACTAAATGGAGTAGCTCCCAATAAGTATAATAATCGCTGTTTTCTGCCCTTTGATAAAGGCGGCGAAAGTAATACTGATGAAGGTTGGCTTCCCAATTACTATGTACCGACACAATATTTGATAGATTGGTCAAGAGATGCTGTCCATCGCCTCCGCACTGCTACTATTGCTGATGTTAAACGGCGAAAAAAAGAATTCAATAAGATTGAACCACAAGAGGAACACAGGATTGCCTCTCGTTTTCAAAACTCAGAATATTATTTTCAAGAGGGGATAACATTTTCGCCTACTGGTATTTATAGTCCTACTTTTCGATTGGGAAGTGGCTGTATTTTTGGCAATAAAGGTTCAACTATTTTTGTTAGAGGGATTGAACCAAGAGTTTTACTAGGATTTTTAACTTCTATTGTCTCTCGTTATTTACTCAAGAGCTATGTATCCCATACAGTTGAAACAGGGGAAGAAGTTTTAACACGACTGATATTACCTTCATTAAGTCCTGATTTGCACGATAGAATCAAAACTTTAGTTGAAAGTATTATTAATCAACAAAAGCATAATCAAAGCTATCCCTATCATTTACATGAACAAAAAGAAATTGATGCCATTATTTATCAACTCTATGAATTAGACTATGAGGATATTCGTGAAATAGAACTTTGGTACTGTCGCCGCTATCCTAAACTAGCAAAAGCTCAGGGAGTATTAGCCGAAGTAAAAGAAAAGTATGAAAGACATATAGAACACTGTAGTCGAGTTTTGACAAAGCCTCCTACTTACTGGAAATCTCATCCAATTCTGAGTCTGATTGCTCAAGGTGAAGGAAGCAAACTAGAGTTCAAAGAAACTCTAAGAGTAGATATTAAGACAAATACAAAAAATAAAGATGTTCTTCTTGCATCCTTAAAAAACATTACAGCCTTTTTAAATACCGATGGTGGTACTCTTCTCATTGGAGTTTCTGATAATTTAGAAATAAAAGGACTTGAGCCAGATTATACTGTTGGAAAAGGAAAAAATAAGGATGGTTTTGAGAATAATTTACGACAAATTATGGAGTCAAAAATTACACCTTATCCACTTCATCCTAATAAAGTTTTAGTGATGGTAGAATTTTTTACGCTTCCTGAAGGAGAAATTTGTCAGGTTGAAGTTAAGCCACTGGATTTATCAGAAATTGCTTATCTAGAAGGTAAAATTTTCATTAGAGATGGAAATAGAACTAAGGAATTGAAAGGCGACACTCTAGAATCTTGGAAACAGAAAAGAAACCTATCATCAAATTAGTACAAAAATGCTTAGATGCCAAAGGAGTTAACTGTGAAGAATGGGAGAAAGAGATAGATGAGAGAGTAGCGGCATTGTATGGATTGTAAGGGGTTAGATACCCGACTTCTTAAAGAAGTCGGGTATCTGAAATCATCACAGCGAATCTGTTAAAATAGAGGTAAATAAACCAGTCGTCAGATGAGAGAGTAGCGGCATTGTATGGATTGTGAACCTTAAGATTGTTACAAGATGCTAAAATTAGGAAAACCTGCTAAAATCAGGATATGCCGGCTAGGGATATCACAGAGAGGAGATCGTAGAATGGCAATCAACTACAGTGAATTAGTTAAATCCCTCATTGAAGAACAAGCTAAAATTCAGCAGTCTAGTGAAATTTCCCTAGAAATAATCTTTGACGATCTGAGAAAACATTATTTATTAGTACAAGTTGGTTGGCATAATAATCATTGGATTTATGGATGTCTTTTACATTTAGATATTATTAACAACAAAGTTTATCTTCAACAGAACAACACAGAAATTTCAGTAGCTGAAAAGTTAGTTAAACTAGGAATTCCTAAAACAGATATTGTCATCGGATTTCACTCTCCATTTAAACGAAAATTCACAGAATATGCCATTAATTAGGAGTAAAAATAATATGGAAAAACAACTTATCAAGCATTACAATTACCGATTGAATTAATTCAGAAAACTCTCTCTATTCTAGATCGTGAAACTGCCGTCTTAGTTGAGCAAGCTTTATCCTAAAATACCATGAAAATACAAGGAATTATCAAAGGCAATACTATCGAGCTATTAGAGGATTTATCTCTTCCTAATGGCGTAAGAATTTCTCGGTCAATTCCCGATAATTTAATTCAAAAAAAATTATTGTGGGAAGACTTAGAAACTCTTATTGGAGTATGGAAAAATCAACCAGAACTCGATGATATTTTTTCTGAAATTGACCGAGAGCGCCATGCACTATGGACAAAAGTATGTTATTGATTTTCCCCTGACTCATCAAAACAAAACCGCCATTATTCACAGTGTTTGGATCATCAGAAATGACGAAAACTTTCCCCGCTTAGTGACTTGTTATGTACTTTAAGGAGATAATCAAATGAAACTCTTAGATGTAGTTGCCTTATTAGAAGACTTACCCCAATTAGGATTATATTGCGGACAAGTCGGAACAATTGTAGAAGTTTATGAACCGACAGTTTTTGAAGTGGAATTTAGCGACACATCAGGACGTGCTTATGCTATCGAAACCTTACAAGAAAATCAACTAATGTTATTACATCATTCTCCCTTAAAACCTAAAAATTTACCTGTAAATATAGGGTAAATTTTCTTAAAAAACATTATTGATATAACAATTCTCTTATGGATATCGAACTATGCCTACCCACGACATCATCGACAATCGCCAGCAAAAATTAGTCGATAACATCAACCAAATTCTTCACTCTTCAGAAGCCGCTCATTTTGCCGTCGGTTACTTCTTCCTCTCCGGCTTTACTGCGATCGCACCCCGTCTCGCCACCATCCCACAAATGCGCCTCCTAATTGGCAACACCAGCAACCGGGAAACCATCGAACAATTAGCAGAAGGCTACCGCCGCTTAGAACTAATTAAAGACCATCTAGAGGCACAAGAATATCCCAAACGGACAGAACGCAAGCAGATGGCAACAGAAACCGCCGACAATATTCGTTCCAGCGTCGAACTAATGGACCAAACAGATGAAGCAGAAACCTTAGTAAAAAATCTGGTTCTTATGATTGAAGAAAAACGCCTTCAGGTGCGAGTTTATACTAAAGGGCGACTCCATGCTAAAGCCTATATCTTCGACTACGGGACAATTTATAACCAGCAGGGACAACCCCTAGAACGTCAAGAAAAAGGCCTTGTTATCGTTGGTTCTTCTAACCTTACTTTATCAGGAATTTCCCACAATACCGAACTTAATGTTATCGTTCACGGTAATGAAAATCATGCCAGTTTAACAGAATGGTTCAATCAACTTTGGCAGGAAGCAACAGAATTTGATGAAACACTGATGCAGTCTTTACAACAGTCTTGGGCGATGATGCCAGTACGTCCCTACGACATCTATATGAAAACTCTCTATATGCTCGTGCGCGATCGATTGACAGAAGAAACTGCCAGCGAAATGATGATAGATAACGAAATTACCGAGAAACTAGCAGACTTTCAAAAAGTAGCAGTTAACCAAGCGATCAAACTCATCCGCGAGTACGGAGGTTGTTTCGTTTCCGATGTGGTAGGACTAGGAAAAAGCTTTATTGGTGCTGCCATTGTCAAACGCTTTGAACAAGTGGAAAAAGCCCGACCCTTAATTATTTGTCCAGCTCCACTGGTGGAAATGTGGGAACGCTACAACGAAATTTATCAACTTAACGCCCGCGTTTTATCGATGGGATTGCTGCGGGAAGATGAAACCAGTGGCATCAGAGTTTTATTAGAAGATTTTAAATACAAAGATCGAGATTTTATCTTAATTGATGAAAGTCATAACCTGCGGAATGCCGCAACCCAAAGATATAAAATCGTCGAAGCCTTTTTAGCAGCCGGGAGACAATGCTGTTTTCTGACAGCAACTCCTCGTAATAAAAGTGCTTGGGATATTTATCATCAGATTAAACTTTTTCATCAAGATGATAAGACAGATTTACCCATAGAACCGCCCGATCTAAAAGAGTATTTTCGATTAGTAGAGAAAGGGGAACGGCAGTTACCTGACTTGTTATCTAACATCTTGATCCGGCGCACCCGCAACCACATTTTACGCTGGTACGGCTTTGATGCCAAGACTCATAAACCCGTAGATGCAGACAATTTCAAGGATTATTTAAACGGAAATCAACGCGCTTACGTTATTGTGGGTGGTAAGCATCAGTTTTTTCCCAAAAGAGAACTACAAACCATTGAATATAGTATTGAAGATACCTATCAAGGACTTTACCAGGAACTGCGCCAATATTTAGGGAAATCTCGCCAACAGCAACCAGCCAAACCTCGTAAAAATGAACTTTGCTATGCTCGTTATGGTTTGGGAAATTATGTATTACCAAATAAGCGCAAACAAGAACCATTACTCAGTTTACAAACTGGAGGGGCAAATTTAAGAGGACTGATGCGAGTCCTGTTATTCAAACGCTTTGAATCTAGCGTTTATGCCTTCCAACAAACTGTTAAGAAATTACTGCAAGTCCATCAACGCTTTCGAGAAGCTTTATGCCAAGGAATTATCCCCGCCGGAGAAGAAGCTCAGGCAATTCTCTATGAGCCAAACAATGGGGAAGAACAAGACATTATCGATGCCTTGCGTCAGGCATCTGGGAAGTATGATATAGCTGATTTTGATGCCCCAAGATTGCAGAAACACCTCGAACATGACATCCAATTGCTAGAGAAAATTTTGCACTTAGTTGAGCCAATTACCCCAGACAAAGATGCGAAATTACAAACTCTCAAAAATTGGTTGAATAAACCTCCGCTGCAAGATAGCAAGTGCCTCATCTTTACTCAGTATGCTGATACCGCCTATTACTTGTATCAAAACCTCAATCCTAACGGCGATCGAGACGATCTAGAAGTCATCTACAGTGGCGATAAAAATAAGGCGCGGGTAGTGGGAAGATTTGCCCCCAAAGCCAACAAATACTATAAATTACAACAGGGAGAGTCGGAAATCAAAACTTTAATTGCTACCGATGTTTTAGCCGAAGGTTTAAACCTACAAGATGGCAACCTGATTATTAATTATGACCTGCATTGGAATCCCGTCCGACTTATTCAAAGGTTTGGTCGGATTGATCGGATTGGCAGCGAGAATGATGTGGTTTACGGCTTTAATTTTCTCCCAGAGACTGGATTGGAGCGGAATCTAGGATTACGACAAAAACTCAAAAACCGCATTCAAGAAATTCATGAAACCATCGGCGAGGATGCGGCAATTCTCGACCCAACGGAACAGCTTAACGAAGAGGCTATGTATGCAATTTATGAAAAAAGTGGTAGTCATCAATTAAGTTTGTTTGAAGATGAGGGAGAATTTCTCGACCTCAACGAAGCCGAAGAAATTCTCAGACAACTCCAGCGAGAAAATCCGGCTGAATACGAACGGATAGCTAACCTGCCTCATGGCATCCGAACGGCTCGCTTTTCTCTCAATAAGGGCATAATTGTCTTCTGTGAAGCTTCTTATCCTAACCGCAAAGATTGGAAGGGCTACCAGCAATTATATTGGCTCGATGAACAGGGAGAGATCAGATCAAAAGATACTGCCCGCATTTTAGGAATGCTCAAAACCACCCCAGAAGAAGCAGCGCTGCCGCTGCCCAAAAATTACAACCAAGCAGTCATGCAAGTCAAGATTAAATTTGCCCAAGAAGTCCAGCACCGCCAATCTGAACGGGAGTACAGCCGTTCTCTGACTCAAGCACAGCGCTACGTCCTGCGAGAACTAGGACTGCTGTTCAAAACCACGCAGGATGAAGAAATCCGTAAGCAGGTTAACCTATTAGAACAGGCCTTTCGCCAACCGATTACCACTGTACTCAAGCGCGAGTTAAACCTGATTAAGCGCCGTAGCCTGACAGGAGAAGCTTTGTTTAGCGAACTGAAGAAATTATACAGCCAACATGAGATGCGGGACTGGTTAGATCGCCGTCGCTTGCAAGGTGAGGAGCAACCAATTCCCATCATTATTTGCAGTCAGGCTTTAGTTTAGAAACGGCGATCGGTCAAGGTATAGAATTAAGTTATTGGTTAAAATCCCGCCCGCCTTATCTCTGCAATTGTGAGAAAAAGCTAC
>NZ_CAIP01000395.1 GCF_000297435.1 Microcystis sp. T1-4
CTTTAGGGATAGAACCTGAAGAGTAGTGGTTTTGTCAGGTAGGCAAGCACGAACAATTCATGAAAAAAAAGACTGCCTACCTGCCAGGAAGAACAAATTACACTGCGTCGTCACCCGCAAAGGGATAACATTGCCTGGTGGCTAAATCACAGAAGGTAGCAGGGGTAATCACATTACCATCACTAGGAACGGTAGTGATATTGTCTCGTTGAACTGGGGCGGTAATGCGAGGGGTCAGTTTTGGGGTTTTCATCGTAAGTTACTCCAAAGGTAGTTGTCGATAACACTAAAAGCTTTACACGATCTTTGTCAAGAGTTTTCTGTTAACTATTGTCAACTTTAAACAATTTGTTTGCGGGAAAAATAGACAAAGTTTTGCAGGAAAAATGGACAAAGTTTAAGACCAGATTCGACCCCGACGAAACGGCGGATCATTGGGATTCGCCTTGCGGTCTTTGAACATGGTTTTCCAGCGTCCGTAATCTTCTAAACCAGTGGCGGGAATGTATTTAGTTTTAGGTTCAGTTGTTTCTGGTTGCTCAGTCTTGGGTTTTTCTGGGGTGGGTTGAGTAACATTCGCAGCAGCGGGTGTTGATTCTGGCGCACCTTTGGGTTTAGTAGCCATTGTTTGATGCTCTCCATGAGTTTGTGGTAATACAGGTTGTGGATCGCCGTCAGTTGCTAAAGCAGTTGTTGGCGTATCGTTGTTCTGCGGTTCGGTTAAGGGGATTTGAGGAAGAGATTGACTCCCACAAATGATTTGTTCGAGAACCGTGGCAAAATCCCTGAGAGAACCTTCAGCGGTGAAAGATTGACCGCCAGTTTCTTGGGCGACGCGAGCATATTCAGCTTCAATCGTGTGACGATAGCGACTTTTAGATTGACCACAATAGGTATGAATGATCACTTGCGCCGTTTTAGCTCCTTGAATTGCCTGGTTAGCGGCTTCAATATCCTTGGCAAGGGTTTTGTCCCCGCCTGCATCTAAGGCTTCATCTCCTAGATAAAAAATCGCCCTTTTCGCCCCAGTCCGCCAATCAAAATGAGTGGCAAGATCTTGCATCACCCGCGCCGCATCTTCCTGGGCTCCCCCTGATGGGAGTTCACCTTTTTTTCGGCTTTTTAAGGCTGATTCGGGAATGGCACAGGTTTTGCTTAGATAGTCTCGAACTGTGCGCTCAAATTGGGTGTTTTTCCAGGTTCCTTCGATCCCCAGCCAGATCACTCGCAGGTCTGAGGGACAGTGAGAACGGGCGTTAGCGATCGCCGTTTCCGCCGCCTGACTCAATCCTTCGGCCTCCGCTTTAACGGAGACACTGGTATCAATCACAATGACTAAATCAACAGGAATTGCCGTCATAAAATGGGAGTGATAGGTGAGTAGGTGAATCTAGGTTTTCATTGTTGCTCATGCTGTCATTATTTGTTACGGCAGATTGCCTTTTAATGACAGATTAATAAAGACTATATTTTCTACCCTTGACTAATAGCGAAAACCGCCAAAAGAGGACATTTTCAGATAGCCATAGTGAGGGTATTGAAACTGAGCCGGATCATTGTAGTTAGCTCCATGAACCAACTTCACCAGGATAGATACCAAGTCTT
>NZ_CAIP01000394.1 GCF_000297435.1 Microcystis sp. T1-4
CAAGAAACTGGTCAAACTAATCATATTGAAAGATTAAATAATACCTTTCGACAAAGGATTTCTCGGCTGGTGAGAGAGAGTCTATCTTTCTCTAAAAAAATGGAGAATCACGTTGGGGAACCCTTTGGTATTTTATCCATGACTACAATGCACAGCAAAGCAAAGGATTAAGCCGCCATCACTACTACCGAATCACCACCAATTAATAAACCTGATCATGAGTACCAATATCAATTAGAATAATTACCTCTTTTTGCTCCTTATCATTAGTTTCTGTTGTTTCCAAAGAAAATACAATTCTACAATCATAACCACAAGAACAAGCTTTTAATCCTAGCAATTTTCCCTGTAATGAATGAGTAGCTAACTGGGGGGTAGAAATATCTTCTTGCATTAACTTTAATGTTTCAATAATTTTTTGTTCAAGTTGAGCATTACGCTTGACAAATTTACGAAATGATCGTTTAAACTTCTGTGTTGCAATAATCTCTCTCATTCATCTTCTGTTAATATAGTTTTTAATTCATTAATAATATCTTCTAAGGGTTGAGGTTTTAATTCTCCTCTTTGAAAAGCTTCCTTTGCTTCTTTAGCATTTCGGGCTATTTCTTCTCGATAGGATTCTATCATTTGATTTTTGATAATTTCTATTAACATTTCTCTCTGTTCAATAGGTAGTTGATTAACTGTTATAAGAGCTTGTTCTAATGTTATCATAATTGATCCTCTCTTGATTTAATTTAAGTAATAAGTTTAACTGATTGGCATCTTGAATATTAGAATAAGCAATCCGATCATTGATGCTTTCTAAATCTTATTTAGCTCTTGCGGATATTAAAATAACGATCATAATTTAATATTCACAATTCTGAAGATTGTTTGCTTTAAATCTGTTGATGACTTCTCTACCATCAAAACTTTCCCCACGTTTCAACTCTTGCCCCCCAATCATGACTTCCCGTTTCAATTCTTCAAATCTTCCTCGGTAAATTCTGTCTCTTTCTGCCAATAAACGCAATCCCTCTTCAATAACGGCTAAATCATCTTGATATTTTCCTGTTTTGATTTGTTGAGCAATCAAATCTTCTATTTCCGGTGTCAGTTGGATAGTGTTCATCGCTTCTCCTAATTACCTTTATATCATCCTAATCGAGTATTATAGCGCAGACTTTTTAGCATCTTATAATTTTAACAGATTATACAAGACTTGTCACACCCCCCAGCAAATTACCTGATCGATCAAATCTTGACTGATGCAAAAAAAAATGGCTCTCCCCGGTTTGGTGGGTAAAATGTATTCTAAGATACAGTCTTGGGGCAGTGAGTGGAACGAACCACAGAGATACAAAGGACACAAAGATCGATCGATCATATTGTAAGTTAAACTTATCACACAGAATCTAGAAGAGCCAAAAACTTAAATATAGAATAGTGATTCAGTGGTCTGAGGAAGACAATTGTTATCTAGTTGGCTTACCAGACTTTCCAGGACAAAAATGGATAACTCATGGTAATACTTATGCTGAATCAGTGAAAAATGCTGAAGAAGTCCTAGAATCTCTGATAGAACTTTATCAGAAATTAGGGGAATCTTTACCTGAGACTGAAGTAAATAAAAACAGAGAAATTTTACCCAAATAAACTCTTGTAAGGGAATTGATGATTATTGCATTGATAAATTAGCCAAAAAGGGTTAATTGTTCTTAGGAAATTAATTTTGCACTACTACTTAGAGCAGTTATCTTAATAGTGAGGTACGAAGTTTTCGTTTTGGGGAGTCGGTCCTCGATGGCAAATTATACAATTTTTCTAAAGTAATGGCAGAGATAGTTAATTGGCCTGACCCCCAATCCCTCTCCCAGAAAGGGACAAGGTTGGGGTTGAGGGACACGAATAAAGAAAAATGGTATGACGGCGTGATTGTTCTAAAATAAGGTTATCGCCTGATCAGTATATAGCAATGACCTTAATCGCTGTCATCGATTACGACATGGGAAATCTGCACTCTGCCTGTAAAGGACTGGAAACCGTGGGTGCAGTGCCGAAAATTACCGATTCTCCCCTAGATCTGGAAAAAGCTGACGCTATTGTCTTACCCGGAGTCGGTTCTTTTGATCCTGCTGTCCGGCAAATTCGGGCCCGTCATCTCGAAAAACCGATCAAAGCTGCGATCGCTAATGGTAAACCCTTTCTCGGTATCTGTCTCGGTTTACAAATTCTCTTTGACTCATCGGAGGAAGGACAAGAGGCGGGTTTAGGGATTATTCCGGGGACAGTGCGCCGTTTTCGCTCGGAACCTGGCATTACCATTCCCCACATGGGTTGGAATCAATTAGACTTCACCCAGCCGGATGATGCTCTTTGGCAGGGATTACCCCCCCATCCTCACGTCTATTTTGTCCATTCCTATTATGTCGATCCCCTTGATCGTCATCTAACTGCCGCCACCGTCACCCACGGCAGTCAAACGGTGACAGCAGCGATCGCTCGTGATCGTTTGGTAGCGGTGCAGTTTCACCCGGAAAAATCCTCGACTAATGGCTTAAAAATTCTGGCTAACTTTGTTGAACAGGTGCAAAAATTAGCTTTAGTCTCCTAAATAAGCCTTTAAAACCCGCTCGTTTTTTTGGATTTCGCTGGGAATGCCATCGGCTAAATTTGTCCCTTCTGCTAATACCCAAACGTGGTGACAAAGAGACATAATCACATCCATATTATGCTCGATAATTAAAAAGGTAATTCCCTGACGATTCCATTCGATAATATGGTCGCTGATTTGACCGATTAAAGTGGGATTAACTCCGGCGGCTGGTTCATCTAATAAAATTAATTTTGGCTCGGTCATTAGCGCTCGGCCAATCTCTAATAATTTCCGCTGTCCTCCCGATAAAGCTCCCGCATAATCGTGCGCTTTCTCCCCCAGACCGATCGAATCTAATATCTGCAAAGCTTTGTCACGATTGTCCTGTTCCTGTTGGCGAATTTTTGCCCCCTGAAACCAGACTTTGAGAAAATTTTCTCCCGTTTGCCCCGGACTAGCTAAGAGCATATTTTCTAACACCGTTAATCGGGATAATACCCTGGCGACTTGAAAAGTTCTTACACATCCTTTCAGGGCAATTTGATAGGGAGGCAGCTGATGAATGGGCTGACCATCAAGAAAAACTTCCCCTTTATCCGGGCGAATAAAATTAGATAAAAGGTTAAAAAGTGTGGTTTTGCCGGCTCCATTTGGCCCGATTAACCCGGTGATACTGCCCTGCGGCACGTCCAAATAAGCATTATTGACGGCGCGAATGCCTCCAAAACTTTTCGATAATCCTTTGGCAGAAAGTAACATATATAAATTATGAATTATGAATTATGAATTATGAATTATGAAGTGGGAAGTGTTTTCAGTGAAGAGTAATCGATGAACTGATAACTGATAACTGATAACTGAAATTATTTTCCCAAAGTTAACTCCTCTTTTTTGCCGAGGATACCCTGGGGGCGCCAGATCATTAAAACCATGAGCAGCAGACCGATAATCATAATCCGTAAAGCCCCTAATTGGCTATCATTAAAAATATCTAATTGGGGCAGAATAAAGCGAGTCAGGGAATCGTAAGCCCAGAAAATTACTGCTCCTAGTAAGGTGCCGGCATTGCTACCAGAGCCACCGAGAATGATAATAATCCAAGCGTTAAAAGTCAATAACGGCTCAAAATTAGTCGGGTAAATAGTGGTTAATTGCCATGCTAAAAAAGCCCCGGCTAAACCAGCGATCGCACCGCCTAACATCAAAGATTGTAACTTATACCAAAAGACATTTTTTCCCAAAGCCCGGGGAATTTCTTCATCTTCCCGAATCGCTTTGAGGATGCGTCCCCAAGGCGAGCGCAAAAGTAATTCTAAACCAGTATAAACGAGAGCGAGGAGTATTAAAACTACCACCATCAGCCCGGCTTTGTAATTATAGTCATTCAAGGCAATTACACCGTTTATATACAGAAAAAGCAGGATTATCGCCCCTAAAGACCCCCAAAAGATTAAAGCACTCTTTGGCGTCGGTTGATAGCTTTTACCGCTAATTTGCGACGCTTCGCGCCATTGTCGTTGCAGATTGCGCCCCAATTGCCAGAGAGCAAAGATAGCAAGCAGGGTAAACAGGGCAATAATTAATAATTTGACGGGAAAACTGGGATTTATATCCAAAGGTAGGGGATAACGTTGTAGTCCGAAACTGCCTTTCGTTAACCAATCCTCGTTAAGCACCAGTAAACGAATTAACTCAGACACCCCGATGGTGACAATCGCTAGATAATCGGCTCTTAATCTCAGGGTGGAAAAACCGATGGCCAATCCCAACAATGCCCCTAGGAACGCCCCGACAATGGCGGCAAAAATCATCGGTACACCCTGTAAAGTCAATAAAACCGTGGCATAAGCCCCTAAAGTGGCAAAAGCAACGTGACCAAAGTTAATTAAGCCAGTAAATCCCCATTGTAGATTTAAACCGAGGGCAAAAATCGCGTAAATACCCGCCCAAATTGTCAGGGAAACTAAATAATCTGTCATGTTATGGCAATTATCTTAATAGTGAGGTACGAAGTTTTCGGTTTCGGGAGTCAGGAGCCAGAAGTCAGGAGTCAGGAATCATGAGACGATGCCCAATCCAGTTATACTTCATACTTATGAGAAACGCTATAACTAAAAAATGATCTTCAAAGTAAAAAGTAAACAAGGGGTTGGGGAAGTGGGGAGATGGGGGAGTGGGGAGATGGGGGAGTGGGGAGTGGGGGAGTGGGGAGAGGAGGAGAAAAAAGCTGAAAACTCACATCTGATTACTGATTACTGATTACTGATTACTGATTACTGAAAAGGCTGATTGCTAACTGCTAGTATAATATCAGTTAAAACGGCCTCTGTAGCTTGATAGACGATTGTGGCGAGCGGAGGGTGCTAGGCTATTAATAACGAAAAAACCTTGTCCTGTTGATTTCTATGCCTCTTTTGATTCTAATTGCCGATGATGATCCCGGTATCCGCCTAGCAGTCAAAGACTATTTAGAATTAGCAGGTTATAGTGTGGTGGCGGCGAGCAATGGTTTGGAAGCTTTGAATTTATTGGATACCTATCATCCCCATCTTTTGGTATCGGATATCAAAATGCCCCGTTTGGACGGTTATTCTTTGGTGACTAAGGTGCGGCAACAGCCAGAATTTAGGTTATTACCAGTAATTTTTTTAACTGAAAGAGGGTCAACAGAGGAAAGAATTCGCGGTTATCAAGTGGGTTGTGATATCTATCTTCCTAAACCTTTTGAGATGGAGGAATTAAAAGCGGTTATTCGCAATCTTTTAGAGCGAGCGCAAATGGTGCAAAGTGAACGTCAATATCAGAAATTAAAACCAGAAGAAAGCCCCAAAACTAGGGATGTTTTAACTTCTTCTTTACAGGACGATTTTAAGTTAACTAATCGCGAGCGGGAAGTGTTAGAACATTTAGCCCGGGGACTTTCTAACAGTGAAATTGGGCAAAAACTGCATCTTAGTTCTCGCACGATCGAGAAATATGTTAGCAGTTTACTCAGAAAAACCAATACTAACAATCGGGCTGAATTGGTTCGTTTTTCCCTCGAACATAGATTAATCGATTAGCTGAAAGAAAAAACTTAAATTTTGTTTTTTACTTCCTCCAAAAGACTGCCACAGGAGTCTAAAAGTAGCTCGATTACGCGGTCAAAACCTTCACGACCACCGTAGTAGGGATCGGGAACTTCTTTTTCTGGGTGATAACGAGCATAGTCACACATTAACTTGACCTTTTCTTGATATTTTCCTGTCCGATCTAGGGATAAAATATCTTGATAATTGGCTTTATCCATGGCTAGGATTAGATCAAAATTCTCGAAATCCTCGCGGGTAAATTGTCTGGCTGTCCCTTGTAGAGGAATACCGCGTTTTTTGGCCGCCGTATTCATGCGAGAATCGGGAGGAGAACCGATATGATAACCGGCAGTCCCCGCAGAATCACAGAGGATTTTATTACCTAATCCTTCTTGTTCAATCAGATAAGTCATGATATTCTCGGCAGCGGGAGAACGACAGATATTGCCTAAACAGACGAAGAGTAGTTTATAGGACATAAATTCACTGGTAGAATCATCACTAAATTGCCAATTATAGGGCATTTTTAACATCCCGATAAAGATTTATCCTCAAAAAACTCCTCGCTGTCCATTAACCTAATTTTGGCTAATCCCAAGCTTTCTAAATAATCTTGCCACCCTTGGGGAGTATCTTCGATCGCTAATAATCCTAATACCCTAGCTACGTCTGCTACCCAGGGTAGGGTATGAATTCTATAACCCTGCCAGTTTACCTCTAAGGATAACCAAGCGGGAATCTCTTGGGGGTTAAATTGTTGGGAGGCAAGATAATCAGCTTGAAAGCAGTAAATTCGAGGTGGTTTTTGACTCTCTAACAAGGTTAAACACTCCTTCTAATCTGGACATTAATCTCTTTCCTCGTATTTTAGGGGAACCTCAGCATAATTTCTGTTAAATATGAACTTCTCTTGTCAAGAAATAGTGAAAAAACAACTGATAACTAGGCCGAGTTTCCCCAAGGTCATTTACCCTTAATTCTCCCCTAAGCGAGGACGAATAATTAAATAAATTGCCGGACCGATTAGAGGCAAAAGGGAAATTACCGGCAACAGGAAAGGATTTTTTAATCCCCGTCGGGTTAGATCATCTTGCAGCAAAATTGGACATAATAGGGTTAAAAGACAGAAATCTAAACTCATAACATGAATAAAACGGCTAGTTTGCCACTGATGCCAAAAATCAGACCAATTGCCGTTGATTAATCCGTAGGCGATTAAAATTGCCGCAGTAATTAGGGCAATTACTCCCAACCAAGGTGAGTCTAAAAGTTTAATGACCAGATTTTTTTTACCAGTAAAATTGCTGTTGGATTGACGGAGAGTTAGATAGGGTAAAATAGCGAAAGCACCCACGGCAAAGGAGGCAAAAGTAAAGGGCCAAGCGATGATTTTTTGGTCACGACCATCGATAATTAAAAGGCTAGTGTAGATAAGTGGCCAAACTCCCATCAGGTTAAAAAGAGCGATAATTAACGGGTTGATATCTTGCCATTTCCCAGTGGAAAGATTGATAATTAAATTCACTGTATCTGGTTGATCGGGGGGTGCTAGTAAAAAAGCGTATAATCCGAAGCCTAACCAAAGCAAACCGAGAATAATTTTTGTTAACATGGGAGTAGATAATTAGGTTAATTGAGTAATGGGGTGTCTAGCAGATATTTTACTAGAAAAGTGATCAAAAGATCAAGCAATATTACCTAATCAATGATCGCTAATTTTTAGGGAAGACGACGGGAATTCATGGTTTCTGCTGGGTTAGTTTCTGCACTTTGAGAGTGGAGTAAGCGAGTTTGTTCGAGGATAGTTTCTAATTCTTCATCCGAAAATTCTTGTACATAGTTTAATTTCACTTCTTCTAGGAAGATAATTAACAACATCTCGATTCTTTCTAAACTGTGACGGGATTGTAATTCCCCAGCGAGAGATTGCCCGAAACGCTGGACTAATTGCTGTAATAAACGTTCAAAAACTTCGTCTTCTTGGGTAATCTTTTCCGCTATGTTAACAAAGGATTGATACAGTTGACTAGATATACGATTGCTCAAGTCAGTTTTTAATCCTTTCATGCCGGGTAATCGCAATAAGCTTTGATAAGCAGGAGTTTGACTGAGAATTTTCTCGATATTGTATTTAATTAAAGCTTCTGCTTCTGGTTTAACTTGCGGTAAAACCTTGTTAACGGTGCTATTAACTACTAACTGAAAAATTTCGATAACTTCATTAGTATCATTGAGATTATTATATCCGCCATTGAGGGATCGATCGAGAATTTTTTCCACTTGTCCCTGTCGAATATATTCCTGAATTTTATTAATGATTCTCAGGACAATTATCTCAGTAATATCTTTAGAAATTAGCGCTACTAAGCCTTTAACTGCCTGTTCTTTAATCAACCTTAAGTTAATGATTTTAACTTGATCTAGGCGAATAACGGTAGGAATAAATCGCAGCCATCTCCAGATAGGAATAAACAGAAAAATATCGTACCATCGCCATAACATAGCCTCCCGCCAACGCAGACCTTTATGAGTGCGAGCAATCCACCAAGTTCTCAGCATAAATTCCCAGAAAAAGATGGTTCCAAAGAAAAAATCGATCGCCTCAAAGTTATCTATCGGTCTCCCATCTTCTCCCAGGGGACGAAAATAATTAGTTTCTATTAAAGGTTGAATTTCTTGATTAAAAAACTTTAACTCTTTTTCCCAGCCATTTTGACTGAGATAATCCCAAGTCCAAAACTTCTGAAAGGCTGCTTTTGCGGAAATATTTTCTGTTTTAAAAACCCGCAAGCGCATTTTATTTTTAATCTTTTCTAAAGTCCCAGTTTTCTCCGCCGAGGCAAAGGGATTATTATCGACCATATTGACACTATTCTGGCGCAAATTTTCTAAAATTTTCTCAATCTCTTGGCGATATTCTCCCAGATTAAACTCTGGGTTAAAGAGTTTTTGATTAATTATTTGATTAAGTTTATTAACCGTATCTAAATATTCACTGGTACTGCGATAGGGTTTAATCCCTTTCACCACATCATACTTAGCAATTCCTTTAACAAAGGGAATTTCTAGGGGTTTATCGGGAGGTATTTGTAATTCTTGAAAGGAAATCGGACCGAGTTTTATTGGTTCATTAAATCTTAATAAAGTTATTTGCAAGCGTCCCTGTAACCAAAAATCTCGCAGGGGAATATAAGTTAAATCGAAAATAACCAGAATATAATTACATAACACCAATAGGGCCATGCAAGTCTCAAAGAGATTGCGCGGGGAAAAACGACGGTTTCTGCTCACGGGGTTTTTAGTCAAAGTCATTAGCCTAGAAAGCACACTTTGACTATGGTAAACCGAAAACGCCTAATTTTTTTACCTGAAAGCGATATAAGTAGTTAAAAAAGGAGCGGTTAAACTTAGTTCTGCCTCAGCAATTAATAGATGTAGTCTTCTATTCTGTAATAGCATCCTAGCAGATTCAGTTAAGTAGTTAGCTACAACTTCTTTGGCAAGAACATTTTTATTATAAGTCGGTAAGTTGCAGATTAGCATAAAATCACCCTGAATTGATTTTTATCTGTCAATAAGCCTAGAGCCTCGTAGGGTGTTTTTCCTTGCGTCAACCCAACCTATAATAAGTAGGTGGGTGGAATTAAATATAAAATGAACGTAGGTTGGGTTGAAGCATGAAACCCAACGCCCGCATGGGTTACGCTACCGCTAACCCATCCTACAAATAATTGTGCCTACCTACTTAATTGCTGCTCTCGTAGGGTGTGTTAATAAAGTATTGACAATGTAAATACATCCTGCCTATACTACAAGTATGGATGTCTATTTTGTCCTCAGTGGCATTACTTTTGTTTGGAATGACGAGAAATCTAGGATTAACCCGATCAACCATGACGGTATTACGTTTCAGCAAGCAGCAGAAGTCTTCTTCGATCCACTGCTGGTTGTTGTTGATGCAAGTCGCAATGATGAGGCACGAGATGCGATCATTGGGTTAGATAGACGGTGGAATCTCCTGTACGTCGTCTATATTGAGCGTGAAAACGACATCATTCGGATCATTTCGGCTCGCAAAGCCACACGCAAGGAACGTGAGTATTATGAAAGTTGAGGCATTAAAAAAACGACTGGAGAGAAATCGCCCTATGACTACAATCACGATTCGTATTCCTGAAGATGTGATTGAAGATTTAAAGCGGGTTGCACCGTTGCTTGGTTTCTCAGGTTATCAACCTTTGATCCGTGCTTACATTGGACAAGGGCTGCGTGCGGATTTGGAGCGTCTAGAGGGAGATACAATTTCTGCTCTCGTTGCTAGTTTGAAGCGTCATGGTGTAAGTGATGAACTGCTGCAAGAAGCGTTGAGTGAAATTACTCCGCGTTAGTCTAGGTTTTCGGCCTCCTAGGTTGAGTTGAGCGAAACAATACGGGGTCGAAAATGGCTCAATTCGATTGAAAAAGCGAAACCCAACCACCTCAACGGTTGTTATTACTTATATAATAGACTACATAAGCTTTATTGATCGCTTTGTTCTATGTCCGAATCAGCTGCTGGAATTTCTGTTTCCAAACCCCAAAATATCTGGAAACGACAAGTTAAAGTCAATCTGAGAAGTCTCTTTAGTACCCTGGGAAAAGCCGCTCTTAACGGGGCATTTTTGCAGTGGGATGATCTGGCCGAAAATGGAGTAGAAGTTTTAGATGATCTTGGTTTAAGTCGGACTCCGGGGGAATTAGCGGGTTTATTAATAAGTCAATCGCTAATGGAAGCGATGAAAGGATTACTTAAAAGTAATGCTGATTTACTGCCCCAAGAAGTTGAAAAGCTGTCTTTAAAAGAACTTTACCGTCAGATTACCGACTCTTTACAAGAGCAGGAATTAATTCTCGATCGAGATTTTTTTGAGCATCCCGAAAGATTACCCATAGTCGCACCAGTCCAAGCAGCTTTTTTACAGTGGTTAACAACAAATAAGTTAATCAGTAATTCCCAGGAAGCACAGAGCCTAAGTAACCGTTTACCAGCTTATTTTGTCTCAGCATTGCAGGAACAATGGAAAGATAAACGAGATGAATACAGTCTGCTTTTAGATGAAATCGACACTCCTTTTAACAATGCTTGGAAACGAGAAAGAGGCTGGTTACATTATCGAGCTTGGTTGCAAAAACAGATCGATGAACCTATTTTTTGGGAAACCTTTAGTTTAAAGCAAATTTATGTACCTCTACGGGGATTTTATGAAAAAGAAGAAATCAAAGCCACCACAGACACAGATTACCATCGAGAGCCATCATTTAAACGCATTGTCATCAAACTCCAAGAGCAGTTAGAAACATGGTTAGAAGCGGCAAAATCCGATGATGCTATCCGTTTATTGACCGGTGGGCCGGGTAGTGGAAAATCGTCCTTTTGTAAGGTATTTGCTGCCCAACAAGCTGGGTTAGAAAAACAAGTTTTATATATTCCCTTGCATCGCTTGAGTTTCTCCACAGATTTAGTAACAGCAGTTAAAACTTTTGTTCAACATGACGGTTTTTTACCAGAAAATCCTCTGGAACCGAGGGATCAAGATTTACAATTACTAATTATCTTTGATGGCTTAGATGAGCTATCTATGCAGGGAAAAATCGCCCAAGAAGTCGCCCAAAATTTTATTAATGAAGTACGAGAACAGGTCAAAAGTTTTAATAACAATAAAACCCGTTTACAAGTGTTGATTAGTGGGCGTGATGTGGTGGTACAATCCAATAAAAATAATTTTAAAAAACCTCAGCAAATTATCACCATCCTACCCTATTGGGTTGATAAAAGCGATAATTTTAGCGATGACGATAACTTATTAAAAGTCGATCAACGTCATCAATGGTGGCAACAGTATG
This sequence comes from Microcystis sp. T1-4, assembly GCF_000297435.1. Taxonomy (GTDB): domain Bacteria; phylum Cyanobacteriota; class Cyanobacteriia; order Cyanobacteriales; family Microcystaceae; genus Microcystis. The sequence goes on from NZ_CAIP01000394.1 coordinate 11,536, forward strand.
GGCAAGCTAAAGGTAAAAACTATGCACAATTACCGCCGGAATTATCGGGGAAAAATTTACAAGAAATTACCGCTCAACCGCTATTAAATTATCTTATTGCTCTCACTTTTGAACGAGGCGAGGTTCAATTTTCCCAAGAAACTAACCTCAATAATATTTATGACAATTTGCTCAAGGCAGTCTATGAGCGAGGTTATGAAAAAAATAGTCCAGGCCACCGGGCTATAGAAGGGATTACAGAAAAAGATTTTGTGCTAATTTTAATGGAAATTGCCCTTTCCTGTTGGCATGGTAATGGTAGAACCACCACCGTTATAGAGATTAAAGAACATTGTGAAAATAATGGCTTAAAAAATCTCCTAAAAAATTTCCAAGATAGTTTTCAAAGTGATTCCCAAGGGAGTATCACCCGTCTTTTAACAGCCTTTTATTTTCGAGAAAGTGGCGATTTACGAGGCAGCGAAAAAACCTTTGAATTTACCCATAAAAGTTTTGGTGAATATTTAACTGCCCGCAGAATTGTTGACCGAGTTAAGCAAATTCATAAGAAATTACAAGACAGTGAAAATGATTATGACAATGACTACGATCCCAGACAAGCTTTAATCGCCTGGGCGACTTTATGCGGATCGACGGCAATAGATGAATATCTTTTTAGTTTTATTGTCAATCAAATACAATTACAGTCCCCAGATGAAGTGAAACAGTGGCAGAAAACTCTGGGTGATTTAATTAAATATCTTTTGGTCAAAGGAATGCCGATGGAGGGTTTAAAAAACCGCCCCAATTTTCAGGAGGAAATGCGACAGGCACGCAATGCCGAGGAAGCTTTATTAGCGGTATTTAATGCCTGTGGGCGAGTCACCAAAGAAATTTCTTCCATTCAATGGCCTTCTCCTGAAGCTTTCGGCAATTGGTTAGCCCGTCTTCAGGGACAAAGAATAGATTATAAGCCTATGTTTGTGTTAGATTGCCTCAGTTTTCTTGATTTACAAAACTGTCTGTTGATACATCGAGATTTTTACAGGGCAAATCTGGTCGAGGCAAATCTTGCAGATGCAATTCTGGTCGGGGCAAATCTGGTCGGGGCAGATATTGTAGGGGCAAATCTTAAAGGGGCTAATCTTGCAGGGGCAAATCTTGAAGAGGCAATTCTTGAAGGAGCAAATCTTGAAGGGGCTAATCTTGCAGGGGCAAATCTTGACGGGGCAATTCTTGAAGGGGCAAATCTTAAATGGGCAAATCTTAGAGGGGCAGATCTTTACAGGGCAGATCTTTACAGGGCAAATCTTGAAAGGGCAAATCTTGACGGGGCAAATCTTAAATGGGCAAGTTTTTACGGGGCAAATCTTGAAGGGGCACATCTTAAAGGGGCAAATATTGAAAGTGCATATCTTGACGGGGCTAATTTTAAAGATGCTAACGTCAAAAGGACGATTCTCGATACGGAAGTTAAAACCGAGTGACTCTTCTAGGTTCTGTGTGATAAGTTTAACTTACTATATGATCGATCAGTCTTTGTGTCCTTTGTGTCTTTGTGGTTCGTTCCACCCCCTCGCTAGGAAGAATGTATCTTAGAATACATTTTACCCACCAAACCCAAGAGAGCCGCCTTAGATATTCTTCAACAGCTTATCCCTACCTAGGATGAAAATAATTATAAATTTCCTTAGCTAATTGTTCCCCAATTCCTGTCACCTGTTGCAATTGTTCTAGGGAAGCTTCGCGAATATAATCCAGAGAATGAAAATGAGCTAATAAATCTTTTTGTCGCTTAAAACCTAAACCCGGTATTTCATCCAAACGGGAACGGCGACTTTTTTGCATCCTTTGTTGTCGGTGAAAGCTAACAGCAAAGCGGTGCGCTTCATCCCTGACTCGACGCAATAATTGCACTCCGGGTTGTTCCTTATCCGTCTCTAAAGGAGAGGATTCTCCTGGTAAAAAAATCTCCTCTCTCTGTTTAGCTAAACTAACAACTTTTACCTGTTCTAATAAATTCATCTCCCCTAAAACTGTCACCACGGCCGATAATTGTCCTTTTCCCCCATCAATCATGACCAAATCGGGAAAATCATCACTTTCGGCAATATTATCGGGATTTTCGGCATAACGACGGAAACGCCGCCGAATTACTTCTGCTAAACTGGCAAAATCATCGGAATGGCCGATTTTAACCTCGGGATTTTTGATTTTATAATGACGATAATGTTGATTAGCGGCCACCCCATCGATAAACACCACTCCCGACGCGACTGCATTAGAACCCTGAATATGAGAAATATCATAACCCTCGATGCGGTGGGGTAGTGCCGGTAAATCGAGAATTATCGCTAAATCCTGCAAAGACTGTAAATCTCGGTCGGCGCTTCTTTTCGTCTTTTCTAACTCATAAAGAGCGTTTTTCTCGACCATGGCTAATAAATCCGCTTTACTTTGCCGTTGGGGGACAGTTAACTCGACTTTGCGACCTTTTTTTTCCCTTAACCACCCCGCTAACACCTCACCTTCCGGTAATTCGCAGGGTAACAGGATTTCGCTGGGAATTTCCACCCCTTCCACCGATAAATAATGTTCTTCCAGGACTTTTTGCAGGATTTCTCCCTCGTTTGCTGACTGACTATCGGCAAAAAATCCCAAACGTCCCACCAAACGACCAGAACGCACTTGGAATAATTGTATGCAACAATGCTGCTCGTCTTTAGCTAAAGCGATCGCGTCCCGGGATACGGTATCATCAGGTAAAGAGACTTTTTGATCGGTATTAAGGGCCTGTAATCCGCGAATTTGATCCCTAATCGTGGCCGCTTGTTCAAAATCTAGGTTTTCCGACGCTGCGAGCATCTTTGCCGCTAATTTCTCTAATAATTCCCCCGTCCTTCCCTGAAAAATCATCGCCACTTTCTGCAAGGTTTCTCGATAATCTTGGGGACTGATTAATTTTTGACAAACCCCCGGACAACGACCGATATCATAATTTAAACAGGGACGGTCTTTAAACAGAGGTTGGGGACGTTGACGCAGGGGAAAAGTGCGTTTAATTAGGTGTAAAGTGTAGCGCAGCAGCCTAGTATCGACGTAGGGACCATAATAACGGTCTTTTTGGTTATTTATGCTACGTTTGCGGGTGATAAAAATGCGCGGGTAGGTTTCCGACCAAGTAATACAAATGTATGGATATTTTTTATCGTCCTTGAGGAGAGTATTAAAATGGGGCTGATGTTGTTTAATTAGATTAGCTTCCAGGGCCAAAGATTCTGCTTCCGTGTCGGTGACGATAAATTCAATTTCTGTCACCTGTCGCACCATCAAAGCAATGCGGGGACTGAGGGGTTGACTGGGACGAAAATAGGAACGGACTCTAGACCGGAGTTTTTTGGATTTACCGATGTAGAGAATTTCGCCATTTTGGTCGCGCAGGAAGTACACCCCCGGTTCGAGGGGAATTTCCCGAAGACGATTTTCTAGGCGATCGAGGTCTTGGATTAGGGTAGAGTTAAGATTATTCCCGAACATCTTTTTAAGTAGGTGGGTGGAATTAAATATAAAATGAACGTAGGTTGGGTTGAAGCATGAAACCCAACGCCCGCATGGGTTACGCTACCGCTAACCCATCCTACAAGTAATTGTGCCTACCTACTTATATTAGGGTTTGCGGCAAAAAGTTTGTCTTGGGTGTGGGGTGTGGGGTGTAGGGTGTGGGGTGTAGGGTTTTACCGATTTTCAGGGAAAAAGTCCAGGAATTTTCCCCCCCATTACTCCAATGGCCGGTACTTTTGGATTGCAAAAAGGTCTAAAAGTCTTATCGAACAATGTTTTTAGATTTATTCAGCAAACCCTATGTTAGACAAAAAAATTACGCCAGTGGGTATTAGCTGACGTTTGGCAAGATATTTAGGGCAAATCTTCACAAAAATTAATAGGCTTCTGATTCGATTTGCTTAATCGGGACGAAACACTCTCCCGGGAGAAGAATCGGTTTATTGTTAAAAATCAATTGGCCGCGATGATTGTCGCGGTTAATAGCGACACCGAAAGGACGTTTACTAACTCTGCTATTGAGGGTACAGTAGATGCGATAAATGCGTCTGGCTGCCCGTAAGACAGTAGGATCTAACAAAATTGGGATTTCCATATCGACACGCTGTTGTTCTGTTTTCTCGGATAGGGCCACCATCTCACTCGTCTCCCCACGATTAAATTGACGTATTCATTAAATCAATGGTATATGACGATTTCCGAATTTGTCACTTTTGTTATGATTCTAAAACTTTCAGGATGGCCTGGCCCATAGCTTGGCATCCCACTAAGGTCATACCCTCCGAGAAAATATCTCCAGTACGATAACCGAGATCTAAGACTTTTTCTACGGCTTTTTCCAGCGATACTGCCGCTAAAGGCTGATTTAGGCCATATCTTAACATCATAGCAGCACTGAGAATCTGGGCGATCGGATTGGCCTTATCTTGGCCGGCGATATCCGGGGCCGAACCGTGGACGGGTTCAAAAACTCCCACCCCAGCAGTCCCTAAACTAGCGGAGGGTAACATTCCGATACTACCGGTTAACATGGCCGCTTCATCGGAGAGAATATCACCGAATAAATTGCCCGTGACGATAGTATCAAATTGTTTGGGGGCCCGGACTAACTGCATGGCTGCGTTATCGACGTAGAGATGAGACAGTTCCACATCGGGATAATTAGCGGCGATTTTCGTCACCCGGTCGCGCCAGAGTTGGGAAACATCAAGAACATTAGCTTTATCGACGGAACAGAGTTTCTTGCCGCGTTTTTGGGCAATTTCAAAGGCTACCTTAGCGATGCGGTCCACCTCCGATTCCAGGTAAACCATGGTATTTACACCGCATTTTTCTCCCGTTTCTGTCTCAAAAATCCCCTTCGGTTGACCGAAATAGACACCCCCGGTCAATTCCCGGACGACCATGATATCCACTCCCTCGATAATCTCCCGTTTGAGACTAGAAGCGTCGATTAATTGCGGAAAAATGGTGGCAGGACGCAAATTAGCAAAAAGACCTAAACCAGATCTTAAGCCTAATAATCCCGTTTCTGGCCTTTGCTGCCGGGGTAAATTATCCCATTTATAACCCCCGATAGCGGCCAGGAGAACAGCATCACTATTTTTACAGGCGCTCAGGGTTGCTTCGGGGAGGGGACTGCCGGTTTCATCAATGGCTGCCCCTCCAATTAAAGCGGTTTGGAAGTCCAACTGGAGGTCAAATTTTTTAGCGATGACTTTCAGTATCTCTACGGTGACAGCGAGGATTTCCGGCCCGATGCCATCGCCGGGTAGTAGGGTAATGCGATACTGTTGCGTCATAGTTCTAGAACGGTAAAATAGGTCAGACTCTTGATTATAACATAGTTAGGGTTGGCTGAATAAATCTAAAAACCTTGTTGGATAAGGCTTTTAGACTTTTTTCCCATCAAAAAGTGCCAGCGATTGCAGTGATTGGGAGGAAAATTCAGATACTTTTTCCCTGAAAATTAGGTCATTGAACCCCTGAAAATCGGTAAAACCCTACACCCTACACCCCACACCCCACACCCGGCCTCCAGGAAAAACTTTTTCAGCAGACCCTAATTAAACAAGCAGTTAATCCCCAATAACTACACTAATTCCACATGGGAATCATCCCCAATCATAAAGCGTAAAGCCTTGGGACGTTGGGGAGCAATTTCTAGTTTTGCCCGTCGTCCGATAACACTATCAACTATGCGCTGATGAATGCCAATAATCGTGGCATCTTTGAGAATTACACTGTGTTCTATGTCGGCATCGATTAATTTTACTCCATTAGCCACACTGCTATAGGGACCGATAAAACAATTCTCAATCTGACAATTTTCTCCAATAATGACAGGGCCGCGAATGGTACTATTAATAATTTTACTACCCTGACCAATTTGTACGCGTCCGATCACCTGACTATTAGGATCAACTTCTCCTAGTAAAGCAATTTCTAGAGAGGTATCTAGGATAATCCGATTTGCTTCTAATAAATCATCTTTTTTACCCGTATCTAACCACCAACCCAGTAGTTTATTGGCTTCTACTGCTTTATTTTGATTGATTAATTCTTGGATAGCATCGGTAATTTCTAACTCACCCCTGGCCGATGGTTGAATAGATGCGATCGCTTGGTGAATGGTGGGGGCAAAAAAATAAATCCCCACCAAAGCTAAATTTGAGGGGGGTTCTTTGGGTTTTTCGACTAAGTATAAAACTTTGCCGGTTTCATCTACTTTTGCCACCCCAAAAGCACTAGGATTAGACACTTTTCGCAAGAGAATTAAAGCATCAAGGGACTGTTTTTGGAAAGAGTCTAAAAAGGGCGATAAATCATCCTCAATTAGGTTATCACCCAAGTACATAATAAAGGGGGAATCTCCTAGGAAAGATTGGGCAGTTTTGACCGCGTGAGCTAATCCTGCCGGTTGGTCTTGGCGAATATAAGTTATCTTAGCCCCAAACTGTTCACCACTGCCCGTGGTCTGACGAATTTCTTCCCCGGTTTCGGGACTGATAATAATGCCAATATCGGTAATTCCTGCGGCCACAATTGACTCGATTCCATACCATAAAATCGGTTTATTGGCCACGGGAACTAACTGTTTTGCCCCAGTATAGGTTAGGGGACGTAACCTCGTACCTTTACCACCGGATAAAATTAGTGCTTTCATAGTTTTAAAGATTAAATATTTGGGTGAGCATAGCTTTGAGGGAATCTCGCCAATAGGGAGGAATATAATCCAATTGTTGCGAGATTTTTTGACTGGAAAGAACCGAATAGGCCGGACGCACTGCTGGGGTAGGATATTCAGCAGTAGTAATGGGAATTACTCTCTGAATTTTTAAGGGAATACCGCTTATTTTTGCCTCCTCAAAAATCGCTTTAGTTAAATCAAACCAACTGGCGACACCGCTATTAGTAAAATTATAGATTCCTGTGGGATTATCGGCATTAATTAAAAGGTGAGTAATGGCCGCGGCGATATCTTTTGCCCAAGTGGGACTTCCCACCTGATCAACAACTACTTTTAACTCCTCTCTTTCCTTGCCTAATCTCAGCATAGTTTTGACAAAATTACTTTTGCCATAACTGCCGTAAACCCAAGCAGTCCGGAGAATAATTGCCTGAGAATTAACAGTTTTAATTTCCTCTTCTCCCCTTAACTTTGATTGTCCATAAACCCCTAAAGGATTAGTCAAATCGGTTTCTAGATAGGGGGTATTTTTCCGACCATCAAAGACATAATCGGTAGAAATATGGAGAAATTTAGCTTTAATTTTCTCGGCAGATTCCGCCATGATTTTTGGAGCTATAGCATTGATAGAATAGGCTAAATCTGGTTCGGTTTCGGCTTTATCCACTGCCGTATAAGCGGCGGCATTAACCAGATAATCGGGGTGAATTTCCCTAATTAACTGGCTGATTTTTTCCGAGTTAGTTAAATCTAGTTCTTCTCGACCGATACTAATAACTTCACCTAACTGCGGTAAAGTTACTTGTAACTCTTGTCCCACTTGACCTTTAGCACCAATTAATAAAACTTTTTTCATCGTCTTTAGGGGAAAACTTCCACGGATTTAAAGGGTTGTCCAGCTTGGTCTTTAGGGGAGAGAATCGGCGGGGTATCTAGGGGCCAATCAATCCCTAAATCGGCATCATTCCATAAAATAGTTTTTTCGTATTGGGGATAATAATAATTAGTGGTTTTGTAGAGAAATTCGGCTCGTTCGGAGAGGACTAGAAAACCATGGGCAAAACCTTCGGGAACCCAGAAAATACGTTTATTTTCCGCACTTAAAATACAGCCTACCCATTGCCCAAAAGTGGGGGAACTTTGACGCGCATCCACTGCCACATCAAAAACACTACCGCTCACTACTCGCACCAGTTTACCCTGGGGATTGGGGATTTGATAATGCAATCCTCGCAGGACATTTTTTAGGGACATAGAGTGATTATCCTGGACAAAAGTGGTATTAACCCCAGTTTTTTCTCGAAAATCTTTCTGATTAAAACTCTCCAAGAAAAAACCTCGATCGTCTCCGTAAACTTGCGGTTCAATGATTAAAACATCAGGAATTTCCGTCGGAATAACTTTCATAAAATCGGAGACAAGATAACTTTTGCGGGTAGTCTAGCACAAAAGGGAATTTTTTTCTAAATTTTTTTATTAATCTTTCCCCGGTAACTGAATAATGATAAGATGAGCCTAACTTAGTTAGAGCATAAACGACGTGGTACAAGTCTCTACACACACCGCTACTCAATCTATCCCCATGGAGGGAGAAGCCTTAAAAAACTGGTTACAGACTAGGGCTAATCAGATTATCGCCGGCGATCGACTCAGTAAGCAAGAGGCCCTAGCTTTAACTGCGATCGAAGGTCAGGAAAATATCTTCAGCTTATGTGAAGCTGCCGATCGCATTCGTCAGGCCTGTTGTGGCAATACGGTGGATTTATGTAGCATAATCAACATAAAATCGGGAAGTTGTTCGGAAAATTGCAGTTTTTGTTCCCAATCCGCCCACCATCCCGGACAAGATTCGCCTATCTACGGTTTAAAAAGTCGCGAGGAAATCGTCAGCCATGCGAAAGCGGCAGCTGACGCGGGGGCCAAACGCTTCTGTTTAGTTAGTCAAGGTCGGGGATTAAAGTACAATAGCCCCAAATCGCAGGAATTCGAGGAAATACTGGCCACAGTTCAAGAAATCATCGAAACCGCCAAGATTAAACCCTGTTGCGCCCTAGGAGAGTTAACCCTCCCCCAAGCGCAAGCCTTAAAAGAAGCCGGAGTTACCCGTTATAATCACAATCTGGAAGCTTCCGAGAATTTTTATCCTAACGTGGTCTCCACCCACAGTTGGCAGGATCGGGTAGAAACGGTAAAAAACCTGAAAGCTGCGGGAATTCAAGCTTGTACGGGCGGAATTATCGGTATGGGGGAAAGTTGGACCGATCGCATTGATTTAGCTTTTTCCCTAGCGGAATTAGAGGTGGAATCAGTGCCGATTAACCTATTAAACCCCAGAAGTGGCACCCCTCTAGGTCATTTACCCAAACTGGATCCTTTTACTGCCCTAAAAGCGATCGCTATTTTCCGGTTTATTTTACCCCAACAAATCCTTCGTTATGCCGGGGGACGAGAGGCGGTGATGGGAGAATTGCAAAATCTGGGGTTAAAATCGGGAATTAATGCTATGCTGATTGGGCATTATTTGACCACTCTAGGACAACCCCCCCAACAGGATCAGGCGATGTTGGCTGATCTTAGTTTAATAGGAGGAGAAGCCCCCATCCCCGGTGAATACCAACCCTAACAGGCAACCTAAATCACGTCGAGGAGGAGAATCTCCGCCGCGGCGCACTTCCGCATCGGTTCCCAATGAGTTAATCTGGGCCTTGATTGGTTTGTTGCTGACAATTTTTAGTACATTTGTTCCAGTAAGCCTAGCTAGTTGGTCGGCTGCGGGTCTATCTTCGCAAAAACTAGGCATAACTTACCAAATTGGCGCAGTATTGTTAACGGGCTGTCTGGGGGGCAAAAATGCCGGGCTTCTTGCCCAGGTGGCCTATATTTTTCTCGGTTTAACTTGGTTGCCTGTGTTTGCTCAGGGTGGGGGAATAGGTTATCTGAAAGAACCCAGTTTTGGCTATATTTTAGGCTTTATGCCGGGGGCATGGCTGTGTGGTTGGTTGGCTTTTCGCTGGCGCGCCAAGATAGAAACCCTGGCTTTAAGTGCCTTTGCCGGTTTGTTAGTGATTCATCTGTGCGGTTTATTATATATGCTGGGATTGTCGATTTTTCAGCCCCAAGCTAGTCAAATCACCTTTCCCGATAGTTTGCCCACCCTATTTATGAATTATTCAGTCTGGCCATTTTTAGGGCAGTTAGTAGTAATTTGTGTGGTGGTAATTATTGCCTTTTTCTTCCGTAAATTATTATTTTATTGATGCCACAGCCAATGTTAAAAAAGAATCGCTGGTTTTGGATAGTGGCGGTTATTGGCCTAATTTTAGACCAAGTAACTAAGTATATAACCGTGCAGAGTTTTGAGCAAATTGGTGATACTTTCCCGATTATTCCGGGGGTTTTTCATTTCACCTATGTGATTAATACCGGGGCGGCTTTTAGTGCTTTTCGGGGCGGTGTTGGTTGGCTAAAATGGCTATCCTTATTAGTTAGTTTGGCATTAATGGCTTTTGCTTACTTTGGACCCCATTTAACCCGTTGGGAACAATTGGCCTACGGTTTTATTTTAGCAGGGGCTTTCGGCAATGGTATCGATCGCTTTTTGTTTGGTTATGTGGTGGATTTTCTCGATTTTCGATTGATTAATTTTCCTGTTTTTAATCTGGCTGATGTCTTTATTAATATCGGTATTATTTGCCTATTAATTTCGACTTTTCCCCACAAGTCAAGGGTCCCGTAGGGGCAAAACATTCGGGG